>DASQGY010000262.1:0-2186 GCA_035632375.1 Bryobacteraceae bacterium
CCTCCTTAGCTGACTTTATTATCGCGCGGGCGGGTCGGGCGGAAGTGCTGGGAGAGAGGCCGGAATCGGAGTTTCAGGTTTGTTTTGTTGGGGATGGAAAATTTCGTGCCGGTTGTGAACCATCACGGCGGGGCGCCACAACGGGGGATGAAAAGGTCGGGAGAGCGTAGTCTGGGACTAGCTGCGGGTCGAATCGAGGCCGATTCCAATCTGGTGCCTGTGAGCCCGCCCGTGAACCTGGCCCGGACGCTGATGTTGGTGTGTGGCACAGCAGATTGTCGCCTCCGCCGCGAGGCGGAGAGCACGTGAAGGAAAGTCATCAGTTTTCTTGCAAGCGTCCTCGGCTCGCGGCGGAAGGAGACTCGATGAAGATACTGTACCGCCGTTGCGCAGCATTGGATGTTCACAAGAAAACCGTCTGCGCCTGCATCCGCCAGATCGAAGGCAAGGCGGACGTGCAGATCGAACGATCGACCTTCGGCACCTATACCGACGACTTAGAACGACTCGGAGAATGGCTCCAAGAGCATAAGGTCAAACGGGTGGCGATGGAGTCGACGGGAGTGTATTGGATTCCGGTTTGGAACGTGCTCGAACAGAATCGTTTTCGGCTGGAGTTGCTCCTCGTCAATCCCGCTCTGGTAAAGGCGCTGCCCGGGCAGAAGACCGATCCCAAGGATGCCGGGCGCATTGCGGAACTGCATCAATACGGGCTGCTGCGCGGTAGTTTCATTCCTCCCAAACCCATCCGGCAGCTGCGCGATCTGGTCCGGTCTCGCGTGCACATACAACAAGACAGGAACCGGATTATCAACCGCATCGCCCGGTTACTGGAATCGGCCAACGTAAAATTGGGGTCGGTTGCCAGCAACATCGTCGGAAAGAGCGGTCGACGGATGTTGTACGCCATTGCGGAAGGACAACGCGAGCCCGCTCATCTGGCCGGCTTGGCCTTGGGGCAGTTACAGAAAAAAGAAGGAGAACTGGCGCGGGCTTTGCAGGGCCGCTTCACCGATCACCTGCGATTTCTGTTGCAGGATTTACTGGAAGATCTGCATCATGCAGAAACCCGCGTGGAACAGTTCGATCGTGCGATCCGGAGCCGACTGCTTCCGCACGCCGAGGCAATCCAACGGCTGCGCACGATTCCGGGCGTCGATGAAGTGACCGCATGGGCGATCGTTTCCGAGATCGGTTTTGACATGAGCGTCTTTCCCACCGCCGATCATCTGGCCAGTTGGGCTGGCTTATGTCCCGGCAACGACGAAAGCGCCGGCAAACGCCGCAGCGGCCGCACGCGCAAAGGGGATCGATACCTGCGCCGCACCCTGGTGCAAAATGCCTGGGCCGTGGCGCACGCCAAGGACTCCTTCCTGACCTCGTTATTTCTGCGCATCGCACGTCGGCGCGGGATGAAGAAAGCCGCGTTGGCGGTGGCCCATCGCATTCTCGTCGTGGCCTACCATATTTTGCGCGAGGGCGTGGTCTATCGCGAACTCGGCTCGGACTACCATGACCGGCTCCACCCCTTGCGGACCACGCGCCGGTTGGTGGAACGTCTGGACCGTCTCGGCTTCCAGGTGGACCTGCGACCCAAACCGGTGACCCCAAAACCGGAGATGGTTCCCGACACAGTTCCTCGCGGACCTGGACGTCCGCGCGGGCCTGCCACCAGGCCTTACCCCAAGCGATTCCAGCGCACCTGTCCTCGCTGTGCCGAGCATGGCATCATGTGCATCCACTCGCCGGCAGCTTCCCGCCATCCTTCGACCGCGACTTGTCCCCGGTGCGCTCGTTGGGGGATTCCGTGCATTCATCTCAAACCCCGATCAGCGGGCATTCCCCAACAAGATCAGTGACTTGTGCAATTATTCTTTTCGAAGGAACGGGCTGGAGGCCCAGGCGGCAGCGCTGCCGGCGACAAGATCGCCGGCGTCACTCCGGTATGATAAGTAATATGAAGCGGACGACTTTAATACTGGATGAACGGCGAATGATCGAGCTGAAGCGGCTCGCCGCCGAACGCCGCCAGACCCTCTCGGCTGTGGTCGATGAGTTTTTGGCGGAAGGCCTGCGCCGCTCGCGAACTCCGAAGCGCACGCCGCCGCAGTTACCCTCGTTCGATATGGGCGAACCGCGCGTGAATATCGATGACCGCGATCAGCTGTGGGAGGCGATGGAGCGCG
>DASQGY010000263.1:0-38576 GCA_035632375.1 Bryobacteraceae bacterium
CCATTCGAAGGCCCGGAACCCATGGTCGAAATGTTCGTCCGCGATATCCGCGAAGGAATCGCCGGCACCAACGTCAAAGCGGGAATCCTCAAGTGCGCCACCGATTCGCCCGGCATGACGAAAGGTGTCGAGCGCGTCCTCCGCGCCGTGGCGCAAGCCCATCGGCAGACCGGCGTTCCTATCTCCACCCACACCCACGCGAAATCGAAGCGTGGCCTCGAACAGCAGCAGGTATTTCGCGAGGAAGGCGTCAACCTCTCGCGCGTCGTCATCGGCCACTCCGGCGACACCACCGATCTCGACTACCTGGAAGAGCTGATCGCCGCCGGTTCCTACTTGGGCATGGACCGCTTCGGCATCGATACCATCCTGTCCTTCGACGACCGCGTCTCCACCGTAGCCCGCATGTGCGAACGCGGCCACGCCGCCAAAATGGTCCTCTCCCAGGACGCCGCCTGCTTCAACGACTGGCTCCCCGAGCGCGACCTCCCCACAGTTCTCCCCAACTGGCATTACCTCCACATCCACAACGACGTAATCCCAGCGCTAAGAAAACAAGGCGTAACCGATCAACAAATCCAAACCATGCTAGTAGACAACCCAAGAAAGATCTTCGCCAATGCCACTTCATACTGACGTAGCGCACGCACTCGTGCGTGCCGCGTTCGCACTCTTGCGAACGCCCGGTATCCCCCAATGATCCAACCCTTCGACCAATCCGCCATCACCCGCCACCCCGACCAAATCGCCCGCTACGACAACCTCCCGCAATCCCTCCTAGCCCAACTCCGCACCACCGTCGACCACCACCCCACCAACGAAGCCATAGTCGAACTAGGCGCGCAACGCATCAACTACCGCGACCTCTGGGATCGCTCCGCCCGCGTCTCCGGCGGCCTGAAACAACTCGGCGTCAGCCCCGGCGACCGCGTAGCCATCCGCCTCGGCAATTCCCTCGATTGGTGCGTAGCCTTCTGGGGCACACTAATGTCCGGCGCAATCGTCGTCCCCGTCAACACCCGCTTCAGCGAACCCGAGGTCGAATACGTCCTCACCGATTCCGGCTCGCGCTACACCTTCCTCCCCGGCCAGCCGCTCCCCGATGCCGCCCCCTTCGTCACCGAAGGAATCCAGCAGCCCGACGTCGCCGCCATCTTCTACACCAGCGGCACCACCGGATTCCCCAAGGGCGCGATGACCACGCACGAAGGTTTCCTCTCCAACATCGAAACCTGCCGCCGCATCGCCCCTCTCCCCGGCGACGACAGCGTGCGCACCCTGGTCTCCGTCCCGCTCTTCCACGTCACAGGGTGCAACAGCCAACTTCTGCCGAGCTGTGCGTACGGCGGCGCAACCGTCATCATGCCGGCCTTCGACGTACTGTCGTTCCTCAAAGCCATCAATGCCGAGCGCATCAATTCGCTCACTTCCGTCCCCGCCATTTTCTGGCTCGCCATAAATCAACCGAGCTTTCCGGAGATCGACACCACCGGAGTCCGCTGGGTGATGTACGGCGGCGCTCCCATCGCGCCCGACTTGGTCGGCCGCATCGTCCAGGCTTTCCCCAACGCACGCGTGGGCAACGGATTCGGCCTCACCGAAACTTCCTCCGTCGCCACCTTCCTCCCTCACCAATTCGCCGGCGTCCGCCCCGATACCGTAGGATTCGCCGCTCCTGTCGTAGATCTCGATCTCTTCGAACCCGATCCCGATGGCGTCGGGGAATTGCTGGTCCGCGCCCCCAACGTAGTAAAAGGATATTGGAACAAGCCCGAGGCTACTGCCCAAACCTTCGTCAACGGCTGGCTCTACACCGGCGACCTCGCCCGCATCGATAAAGACGGCTTCGTTCAAATCGTCGACCGCAAAAAAGACATGGTCAACCGCGGTGGCGAAAACGTATATTGCGTCGAAGTGGAAAACGCGTTGTGCGCGCATCCGGCAGTATTCGAATGCGCAGTGATGGGCGTCCCCGACACCATGATGGGCGAAAAAGTCGGCGCCATCGTAGTCCTGAAACCCGGCCTCACGGCAACCCGCGAAGAGATCTGCGAATTCCTAAAAGGCCGCCTGGCCGACTTCAAAATCCCGCAATACATGGTCATCCGCCCCGAGTCGCTCCCCCGCAACCCCGGCGGCAAAATCCTAAAACCCCGCCTGCGCAAAGAAGCAACATGGGGCCCGCCCTTGCGCTAGCAGAACGACGGCTCAGCAATCGCGTTGACAGCAACTCACCGAGCCGGAGGGCCATTTTTCAGCAACCTCCCAAATGTAGAAAGCTCCGGGACATTGCTATACTCGAAAGCGTCCACCCTCCGATCGCCGAAGTGGCGGAACTGGCAGACGCACGGGACTCAAAATCCCGCGACCTTCACTGGTCATGTGGGTTCGACCCCCACCTTCGGCACCACGTTAATATAGGGCTAAATTTGTATCCTTATCCTGGATCATCCAGTACCGGATTCATGTCGTCTGCCGCCTACCCCGGAAGCGGTGCCAGCAGATAGGCCGGGAACGAGGGCGTACTCTCCCTGAAATAGAGCCGATAACGCCGCTCAAACAACGGAGGCGGGCAAACGGAACGGTCCAGCAACAATCCCTCGGGTACGCCTTGCACGAAATACATTTCGATATCCTGGCCTTCCTTCGTGCTCACCCGACCGCGGGGCTCCAGCGTGATGAAATCTTTCACGCGGGCGAAGGTACGCTCGGAAATATTGACTCGATTCGGCGCGCCGCACGATTGCATCCGGGACGCCAAGTTGACGGTTTCACCCCAGATGTCGAAGGCGAATTTTCGTATGCCGACCACTCCCGCGATGACCGGCCCGGTGTGCAGCCCGACGCGGATTTTCCAATCGACGCCCGATTTGGAGCACTCCATATTCCGCACCGTCTCAACGATCTCCATGGCCGCCAGCACGGCGTCGATCGGATTCGCGGGGCGGCGTTCGGGCAGGCCGCTGACGAACATGTAACTGTCGCCGATGGTCTTGAGCTTCTCCAGGCCGTAGCGTTCGACGATGCGGTCAAAGGCAGTGAAGTACCGATTCAGTTCCTGGACCACATCCTCGGCGGCCATCATCATGGTCGATTTGGAAAAGCCGACGAAGTCCGTGAAGCATACCGTCACGTCTTCGAAGTACATCGGCTGAACGACTCCGTCCTGCTGCAGCTCCTTGGCAACGCTGGCCGGCAGAATGTTCAGCAGCATGGCTTCGGCTCTCCGCTTCTGCTCTTCCACTTCCACCAGCGTCTGCGCAAGCGCCTCCGACTTAGCCGCCTGCAGGGTCTTTTCGTAGAGAATGGCGTTTTCAATCGCAGTGGCGGTCTGGAAGGCAAGAGTGCTCATCAACTTCAGATCGCCGGCGGTATAAGTAGCGGGCTCCGCGGATCCAATGAGGAGGATTCCACGAATTCCGTCCTTCAGTTTCATCGGGACGCAGATGACCGAGCTCAGCGCCGGATCTTTGTCGCCATGCCGGGGATCGGACGGGACGTCATTGACCACCTCCGCGTTGCCACGCAACGCGATTGCGCCGATGAGACCTTCGCCGGGGAGGATTCCGGATTCGAATGCCGCCCCGACAGGCAGCGTGGCGACCGGCTCCAGCATCCCGGAGCTGTCGTTGAGCAGCAGAATGGCCCCCAGGGACGCCTTCACCATCTGCCGCGCCTGGCAGATGGAAGCCTCGGCAACCGACACAGCATCGAGGAGTGTGGCCAGGGTTTCGGAAAACCTGTGGTTCAGATTAATCTCACGATAGACGTTGAGAACCTCAGCGCCAAGCTGCTTCATCTCGCCTTCCTTGGCGGCAAGCCATGATAACGTGGCGGCCATCGTTGCGGCGCTCGACGCGGGGCCAACGACGAAGCCAAGAGTATCTCCCTCGAAGAGGACGGGGCACTTCACCAGACCATCGTCGCCGGCGGGGCTCGGGCGATCCGCTCCGAGCAGCCGCCGTCCTTCCACACTCTCGACGCGCAGCTTTTCGTCGATGGTCCCGAGCAAGCGGCCGACCACCGCCGCAGCCGGCCGGCGAGGGCTTAGAATGCTTTGCAATGTCACCCGTATCATTAGCGTCTCTATGCAGGGGCGTTTCTATGCGGGAGCCTCAAACTCCAAGGACCTGCCGGGCTTTCTCCAGCAACGCGTCCGGGTCGAAAGGTTTCGTCATGTAGAAGTCGGCTCCCACTTCCAGGCCCCGCTGGCGATCGAATTCCTGACCCTTGGCAGTGAGCAGAACAACATAGATGGACTTGGTGACGGCTGAGCTCTTGACGACCGAGCAGACATCGAATCCGCTTTTTTGAGGCATCATCACATCGAGAAAAACCAAGTCCGGCATCTCCGCCGAGATGATCTCCAGGGCTTCAGCGCCATCGCTAGCCGTGAGGAGTTCCACGCCAACGTCTTCCAGGTCCTCAAGGGCTTGATGAATGAGCCTTCTAAGATGTGGTTCGTCGTCGGCGATTAAGATCTTCCGCTGCATGGGCCCCCTTGTCTACTGATAGATCAGAAACAGAACATTCTCCAGTCCATTTTCAAATCGCAAAGTCTGCATGACTTCGCCTCTGGACGACAGCACCGAATTCAGGATAATAACATCCGGCTTCACCGACAGGGCCTGTTGAAGAAGATCGTCACCCGTCGTTCCGACGACATGGTAACCGCGAAACTCGAGCGCCTCGGCGAGAGTCCGGACCGTGGAGGCATCCTCGTCGACGATCATCACCCTTTTTTTCGACTTGCCCTGTTTCATTAGCGTATCCACTTCCCGGAACAGCAGCTTGGTATCGACGGGCTTGGTGAGATAGCGGTCTATGCCGAGGCGGTGGCCGCGCTCCTTGTCTTCCACAATGGACAGCATGATGATAGGGATATCCATGGTCATGGGATCGTTCCGCAGCACGGCAGCCACGTCGAAACCGTTCATCTCCGGCATCATGACGTCGAGCACCACCAAGCCCGGCTTGTCATCCCGTATACTGTTCAGCGCCTCCCGCCCGTCGGAGGCGAGACGCACCAAATGGCCGGCCTCCTGAAACTCCTGGCGCAGCAGTTCCCGAATGTGCGGGTCGTCATCCACCACCAGAATCGAGCGCTGCCTTCCCGCCCCATCGGCTTCTTCGGTCACAGTCTCGCGCAGACGCTTGACCAACGATTCCAGGCTCAGAGGCTGAACCATAGTGGTGTGCTCCGCCTTTAAGGGAAGCGAGAAGAAGAAGCTGCTTCCCTTCCCCACCTCGCTTTCCACCCAGATATGTCCGCCGTGGTGCTCCACGATCTCCTTACAGATGGGCAGCCCCAGGCCGGTACCCTTTGGTTTGTCGGTAAGGGTATCTCCCACCTGCTTGAACTTTTCGAAGACCTTCGGCTGATCGTCCGGCGCAATGCCAAGACCGGTATCCACGACGCTGATTACCAGGTCGTCGCTCGACTGCCAGGCGCGGCAGGTCACGGAGCCCTCTCGTGTGAATTTCACGGAGTTCGATATCAGATTGATCACCACCTGAATGAGACGATCGCGATCGCCGGTAAACCGCGGCAGATCCGCTGCCACGTCGGCGATCAGTTTGACCGGTTTGTTCTCCACCAGCGACGATGTTGCCGCCATGGCGCGGTCAATGATCTCGGATGCGCTGAGCGATTCCATTCGCCATTCGAGCTTGCCCGCTTCAATCTTGGCGAGATCCAGCACCTCGTCGATCAGTTTGGTCAGCCGCTCTCCTTCGCTCACCACGACGTCCAGGTTGTCGGCCACCTGCTTCATGGTCTGAACAATTTTTTTGTCGTCCTGGGGGATGAGTGGAAACAGCCTCTCGCCAAGACGCCGTTTGATGATTTTCGCGAAGCCGAGCACGGAAGTCAGGGGCGTGCGCAATTCATGACTGACGGTGGAAAGGAAGGCGCTCTTGGTGGCGTCGGCAGCCTCGGCCGCGGCGCGCGCCTGGGCAGCTTCCTCAAACAGCCGGGCATTGTGGAGAGCGACGCCGACGTTGGCCGCGATGGTCGCCAGCAAGCGCAAATCGGACTCGGTGAAGAGCCGGTTTTCATCGGCGATCTGCACGCCGATGACTCCGACGATCTCACCGCCCGCGGAAATCGGAACTCCCAGGGAGGAAGTCACGCCGGCGTCCATCCCGGGTCCGCCGGAATTGTACGGACGTCCCGCGGAGTCTTCGTTGATGAGCAACGGATTGCCCTCCATCAGGATGCGCGAGGTCATGCCTCGGCCTAGCGGCACCGGAGGAAATTCGCGGCCGTATCCGTAAGGGAACCGGATCATCCCGGTGGCGCGGTCATGCAGAGCGAGGTACGCCATTTGCGCACCGAAGACCTCGCGCACCTTATTGCCGACCAAATCGATCAGGCTGTGTACCTCCAGCTTCGATGCCGCCGCCTGACCGACGGCGTTCACCGTCTCCAGTTCGACGGCCCGCTGGTGGATTTCCCGCTCGCGCTCGTTCAGCCGCCGGTAGGCCGTGGCATTATCGATGGCAATACTGATGTATGCGGCGAGGTTCTTCAGCAAATTGACGTGGTATTCCGAATAGGCGTTCTTTTCGAAACTCTGGATGGTTAATACTCCCAGCCCCTGGTCCTGCGTGATAAGCGGGAGATAGATGATGGAGGCCGGCGAAAGATCCTGGTTGCGCCCGTCCAGGTTGGCGACGCCGCGGTCCATTTTCTGGATGTAGCGCACGTATTCGCTTTCCGCGTCGTTCATCACGATGGGCTGACGATGCTCAATGCACCACACTCCGAATCGATTCGGGTCGCGCGTGTCCTCCTCATAACGCTCGTTGCAGCGGCCCTTCTTGAATGCCAGCCGGTATTCAATCTTATGGTCTTCGGCAACCAGGATGCCGACTCCGAATACACTGGCGTCGGCGATTTTGCTCACGTACCGATACAGCCGGTCGACAACCGTATCCAAATCGAGTGAAGCGGTAATCTGCTTGCCGATTTCGCTGAGGGACTCCACGGTATCGTAGGCCTGCTTGAGGTCCTTGGCCTGCTGCGATATCTCATTGGTGCGTTCCTCAACGGTGCGCTCCAGATTCTCGAGTGTTGAATTGAGCTGCCCGTACGCGTCCGCGTTGTCGAGGGCGATGGAGGCGTAGGCCGTCAGATTCTGCAGGAGGTGGCGGTGGTACTGGGTAAACGCGTCCTTTCCGGGGCTCTCGACTAAAACCAAGCCGCGGACCTTGCCCTGTGAGATCAGCGGTACGTAGAGGCGCGAGGGAAAGTCGACGACCGCGGCATTGGTCTCTTGGGGGGCGTTGCCCATGAGGACCACCTCGCGGTTTTCGATGCACAGAACCTCTGTCCTGTTGCGCTCGCTGGTATCGATACTGAAGGCCGGGCGGCGTTCGCTACGCTCCATTACCACGCCGTATTCCAGGCGGTGCTCTTCCGCAAAAAGTCTCCCGGCGCGGAAGACCTGGGCATCGCAGAGGTCTTTCACATGGCCGTAGAGTGTGACGAATATGGTTTCGAAATCGAGCGAGGTGTTCTCGGCGCTCAATTCAGTAAGGAGGCCTTTCTCGGCGTTTAGCGCCCTTGCTTCGGCTTCCAGCGCCTCGGTCCGGAAGCGGGCGCGTTTACGCTCGCGTAATGTCACTAGCCGGCGCTGGGCCTGCGCGCCGGCCCAAAGCGCGGCTACAAGCAGCAGTGCGTACGCACCGTAAGCCCACCAGGTACGATAGAAAGGTGGGGCGATAGCGAAAGAATATATGGCTTCTTTGCTTTGCTGGCCAAGCGCATTTCTGGCGCGAACGTGGAATTTGAAACTTCGGTAGGGCAAATTCGTGAATTCGCGATTCGTTTCTTTGCCCCACTCCGACCAGCCATCGTTCAGTCCTTCGAGATAGGATTGAAATTCAGTGGCCGACTCGTCCGATGAGATGGGGCCGGCGAACTCAAACCGCACGGTCTTGTAAGTGGAATCCAGTTGCTGCTCGCCGTCCACCGGTTGGGGGGGGCGGCCGCCGTAAAGCTGGCTTTCGCCCTTGGCGCCGGGATTGGCAGTGACATGGCGAATCAGCGCCGCGAACTTCATCTCCTCGGACTGCACATTCGCGGAATCGTAGCGGATGAGGCTCCTTAGAGACCCAAACCAAGTCACGCCATCGTCTTCCGGAAAGACGGAACTCAGGCTACCGAAATCGGGCGTGTGAGCGAAGGGCCTGTTGATGCGTTTATAACCCTCGCCGCTTTTCTTGAGTAAAACCAATTCGCGGCCGCGAAAGGTCCAGATATTGCCCTTATTGTCTTCCTGAAAGCCGAAAGCGCGCTGTTTCGGATCGGCGGGAGCGCTGGCGAGGGGATCGTCCTTGGCCAATTCACTGAATTTGCCGGAGGATGGATCGAGGCGATAAAGGTGTGCGAGATCGCTGGAGGTGAACAAGAGCTTGCCGCCCAACTCGAACACGCTCATGCCTCCGCCGCCCTCGGGATCGAACTCGCGGAGTGGCGGGTTTCCGTCCGGAATTCCATCCGCGCCCAACTTAGCCACGTCCACTCGGACGACCCCATTGTCGTCGGTGGCCAGCCAAATCTGGCCGCCGGTCAGTTCCACGATTCGTTGCACTCGCTTGCCAACCAGCACGTTCTTGAACTTACCCTCGTCTATCCAGCGACCGCCGGCCAAACGTATGGACGCCAGACCATCGTCGAGCCCGACGAAAACCCGGTTTGGATCCTGCTTGGAGACGGCCAGGCACGTCACCGAGTAGGAGCGCGCGCCCTTGCGGGCAATGATGGAAGCGACCTTGTCGCCGACGATTTCGAACACACCACCGGACGAGCCTACGATCAACCGCGTCTTCGCTCCATCCCGGACCGATAGCATAGCCGCCGCCTGCGAATTCGCGGTGCCGCCAATCAATACGAAATGCGCCATGGAGGAACCGGGGGCGTCTAGTTTGTAGACCCCATTGGTGGTGCCCACATAGAGCGACCCAAGATGCCGTACGATGTTTAACTTGGCTCCCTCCAAGCCCGACTCGCTACCGAAATAGGACATCGGCGGTGGCAACTCCACGCGCGAGAGCCCTTCTGCGAGATTCACCCAGAGACCGTCCTGATCGGGATAGATGGAATAGACGTTGTCGTCCAGAATGCCCGTCTTCCGGTCGATCTGCCAGAGCAACCGCCCGCTCGGGTCCAGTATCACCACGCCGCCGCCCGTGGTTCCAATGGCGAACGTGCCATTTTCGAGCCTCTGGCCAATGGTGATGCGGTGTTCGATGAGAATCCGATCCGCTTGGGTAGTAAATCGCGTGAGTTTCGCGCCGTCATATAGAAGGAGCGGCGAATCGAGGGGTGCCGGCGGGTCTGGTCCCCGGTCAGCAACTAAAATCTTGTCTGTTCCATATGGCATCAGAATCAACCGGGGGGAATCGGTGAAAGCTCGGAAGCCGGGGACCGGCACAAGATTGTCGTGTTCCAGCCGGAGCATTCCCTCGGTGGCGTCGCTGACATACAAGTGACCTCTCACGTATGAAGCGAACCCAAAGCGGGCCTTGGGCCGCCATACTTTGATGGGGACGCTATCGCTCACATAGCGGAAGAGGCGGCTGTGAGCCAGGAAATAAACACCCTGCTCGGTGAAGATGGCGCTCCAGATATCGGTGAAATCACGATCGGCCTGCGGCACCTTGTCGAGGAGAGATACAAACGTCAACTGGCTACTCTTGTCCGGATAGTCCAGATAACCGAAATCCCCGGATGAACCGACCCAGATGCGGCCCGTGTGAGGATCTTTGGCAAAGGTACGGACGTAGGTCTTCTTGCGAGTGGGAATCACGTTCCAGGAGACGCCGTCGTATTCCAGCGCGCCGGCCTGGTTGCCCACGTAGATGAGTCCGCGACTGTCCTGGATGGTGGCCCAGGTAGGTTCGGGCGCCTTAAAATCCGACGGGCCGAAGTTGCGAATATAGGGATAGCCGATCTCCGCCGATCGCTGCTGGGCGCGGCTGGGCGAGGGAAGGCAATAGAAGAGCACAAGTAGAGCGATAGCCGGGCGTCGCAGCGTGCCGAAGCTTGGGCAAAACACGCGCCCGTTCGTACGACCAGGGTGAGGTGTCAAAGATAGCTCGATTCTCGGTTAGTATACCCTGAAATGGTCTCGAAGCTGCAATAAAGGACGGAATCCATCATCGGAAGCCTCCGGCATCCGATAGAAATTCACCGGCTCCAAGCTGTTTTTTCCCGGAGAGAGCCCAGCGTGTGCCCCGTGGAGCACAACCATCATCTTTCTTGTCCCGATCCTCAGTGCGTCAAATCGTAGACAAAATAATTCGCCGCGATACGGTACGCCAGCGACGCCCACTTTTCCTCGTAACGGGGATCGTCCGCCCACTCCCAGGCATCGCCCAGATCCATGTTGTGGCAGATGGCTACCACGATGCGGCCCTTGTCGTCGCGGATGCAGCGCCAGTGCGGAATCTTGCCGCTTGGACCCATCTCGTAGGTAATCCCGGAATCGAAATATTGCGCACCGGGCACTTGAAACCGCTCGTCGAGATCGAACAGCACGTGAAAAATCGGATCGTTGTCGGGAATATCTTCAATTGGGCGGTTGGGGAAAACCTTGTTCATACTGGCTATGAACGTGGACCATTCCTGATCCCCGTGAAAATCGTCGCACATGAAGAATCCGCCGCGCAGCAGGAAATCCCGGAGTTGCTTGGCCTGGACATCAGGCAGTTGCCAATGGCCTACCTCCACGCCATAAAGCGTCGGCCAGTTATAGATGTCGTCCGATCCATCCAGATCCACCACCTGCTCTACCGAGCGCGTTTCGATCCGGGTCAGGCGCTTGATTCCCGCCAGAAGATGGCGGTCCGAGCGCGGATAGTCCATGGTCCAGTAACCCGGAAACAGACGGCCATTCCGCAGGTATAAATCGCGAAACGGATAGCCGTAGATGTCGGGATAGCGCAGCCGCGCACGCACCCACTCGGTCTTTTTTGTACTGTCCGGCGGGATCGGAAAATTTTCGTATTCCAGGGCAGGCCATTCTTTCCAGGGCTTCTGCGCTTCCAGCAATCCCCAGGCGCAGAACAGCCCGAAGAACCCCACCGCGAACCTGGTGCGCAATCGCATAGCTCTCGAATCAGCCGCCGTGCGCCCGGATTTCCAGCACCCGGGAAGTGGTCACGGTGCGGTGCACCGGATGCACAAACTCCAGATGCATTCCCCGCCCGACGAACTTTTCCTTCAGCATCGAGCCGCCCCAGGTGGAGCCCTGAATGCGAACCTCCACTGGATGAGGACACAACTCCGGGTGGCCGGACAAAAGCGCGGATTCGTTGCCGAGGCTGACCAGCGTGTAATAGCGGTTCTGCGTCTGAATATCGAGCACCGCTCCCGGCGCCAGATCGCGCAGGTAAACGCCGCCTTCAATCTCCGATTGGATGATGTTGCGATTCACCGGATCGGCGAGATTCGGGTGCGGCGCGAACAACACCGGCTCCGCGATCCCGATCCCTGTCGCCGTGTCCATCTACAGACATTGTAGCAACCCCTATTTCAGGCGCTTCAGATCGCGTTTGGCCGGTTCAAAATTAGGCTTGATGCGCAAGGCTGTTTCCAATTCCTTGATGGCATCGGGTTTCCGGCCTTCTTTCTCATACACCAGCCCGAGCGACCAGTGGGCGCCCTCCAGGCTCGACGAATTAGCCTCCGGCTCCTTGGTCTGGCTGATATATTTTTGGAGGTAACTCTCGGCCTTCGGAAGCTCCACGCCGTCGCGCAGCATGGCTCGCGCGGCGGTCACGTAAGGGCTGAGATCGTCTGGGATCGCGGCTTCCGCGTGCGCGACTACCTTGGCCGCGTCATCGTAGCGCTTTTCAAGCACCAGGACGTACGCCAGCAACCGGTGGCCGTCAATGCGGTCCGGCTTCAGATCCAAAGCTGCCTTGGCGTGCTTTTCGGCGGCGCTCAAGTTCAGAGTTTGCGCCCGGACGTACAGGCCGAACAGCGACAAGTGCGCTTCGATATTGCCGGGATTCGCGTCGACGGCTTTCTGATACAAGCGCTCCAGCTTGCTCTCTTCCTTCTGCTTCTGAGCGATGTAGGCCAAAGCGAGATAGCCGCGGGCAGCGTCGATCTTCACCATCTCGTTGGCGATTTCCGCCGCTTTTTTCTTATCGCCGCCTATCACGCCGGGAGCTTCCATGAAATATTGCACTTGATCCATCAGGTTGTCCGGATCTTTCGGAGCGATGGCCAGCGCCGCGTCGAACTCACCGTGGATGCGGCGCCCGTAGCTGATTTGCTTGAAGAACGACAACTTGCCGGCTGCATCCGCGCAAGCCTCGCCGAGTTCGCGATGATACTGGCTCACTTTGGGATCGAGGTGCACGGCGGTCTCGGCCAGTTTTGCCGCTTCCTCGACACGCCCGAATTCGTGCCGCACTCTGGCCAGGACAAAGGCGGCATGCGCGTCGTTCGGATGCGCCTTGTAGTCCGCTTCGGCCAAGTCGCGGGCACGCTTCCAATGCCCGTTGTCCATGAGCTGCTGGACATCGGGCCCGCCGGGGGCGGCGATCGCGAGCGCGGAGAGGATCAATAGAAGCGTGGTTCGCATGGTCTTATTCGCAACGCAAGGCGCGCGTCGGTTCGATGCTCGATGCCCGGCGGGCGGGAAGATAACAAGCGAGCACCGCGACGACCAGCAGCAGCGCGCTGATGCCGGTGAACGTCGGCACGTCGTTCGGGCTCACCTGGTACAAGATGGACGACATAAGACGAGTCACACCAAATGCGCCCGCGAGCCCGATGGCCAGTCCGAGCAGGGTGAGCTTCATGCCTTGGCGCAGCACCATGCCAGCCAGCGTGCCGCGGCCGGCGCCCAAAGCCAACCGGATGCCGAATTCCTGTGTTCGAGCGGCCACCGAATACGCCATCACGCCGTAGATCCCCAAGGCCGCGAGGAACAAAGAGAGTAGCGCGAAGAAGGAAGTTACCTGGCCGACCACACTGAATTGCGCCTGCTGTTCGGCCATGAGTTCTTCCATCGTCTGGATACGCAGCACGGCTTGGCTCCCATCGACCGCTTGCACCGCGCGGCGAATGCCCGCGGCCACGTCCACCGAATCCGATCTGGTGCGCAGCGCGACGGTCATGCCCCGCATGGGAAACTGCTCGGCAGCCAGGAACGTCTGCGGGTGCGGCATTCCGGTTTCGTCGATCCCGCCGTTGTCTTTCACGACGCCCACCACGGTCAACGTCCGGTCGAGATTCGTTCCCCAGCGGATACGCTTTCCCACTGGATCCTCACCCGGCCAGTTCCGCTGGGCCATGGTCTGATTAATCAGGGCCACCGGAACGGAGTCCGGGCGATCCTGCTCGGAAAAAACGCGTCCGCGTAATAGCGGAATGCCCATAGTGTTGAAATAGTCCGTGGACACTGCGTCGAACATCATGATGGATTGCTCGGCCGGTGCTGGCGCAGTTCGTCCCTCGATGGCATATCGTGCGGCGCCATTGTTACCCGAGTAGGGGAAATACATGGCCAGGGCCGCCGACTCCACTCCGGGCAGGATACTGAGTTGTTCCAGCACTGCCTTCGTGAACGCCCGGTCTTTTTTTGGATCGGCGTATTTGGGGTCGGAGAGGAATATCCGGGCGGTGATCAGGCCGTGCGGATTGAGGCCGTTTTCGCTGGCGTACATCTTCACCATTCCTTTGACCAACAGGCCCGAAGCCACTAAGACCACCAGCGCGAGCGACGTTTCGAGCACAATCAGACAATTCTTGAGGCGCGAAGCGCTTCCGCCCGCCGAACCTCTCGATCCACTCTCCTTCAAACCGTGATTCACGTCCATGCGCCAGCAATGAAAGGCGGGAGCAAAGCCGAAGACCAGGCCGCTCAGCAGCGCGATGGCCAGCGTGTACAGCAACGTAGGAAGGTCTACGCGCAGAGCTCCGGAATTGGGAAGATAGTCGCGGATTTGCAGGGGAATAGAATCCGCGATCCAGCGAATGCCCCACAAGGCGAACAGCACGCTCAGTGCACCGGCCATCAGGAAGAGCACCAGATTCTCCGTGAGCAGTTGGCGCAGCAGGCGGGCGCGGCCTGCGCCGATAGCCAGCCGCACGGCCATCTCTTTCTGCCGCCCCACGGCGCGCCCGACAATCAGGTTGGCGACATTGCTGCACGCGATCAGCAGCACGCAACCCACAAGTCCGAAGAGAATCACGGTGGGATCTTTCGCGCCTTGCATTCCGATCTCGTCGCGCAGAGTTCGCATCTGCACAGTCCGGCCCCTATTGGTGGCGGGATAGGTCTCCTGCATCCTCCCGGCGAGAGTCTTGAGGAACATGGTCGCGCGAGACACCGACACACCGGGCTTCATTCGCGCGATGACGCCGAGATAGCCGCGCCTGCGGTTGGCTCGGTCCTCGGCGCTCAGCGCAAAAGGCATCCATAACATGGCCTTGCCCATCAAAGGAAGGTGAAAGCCCGGCGGCGCGATACCGACCACGGTAGCTGCTTCTCCGTCGATCTGGATGGACTTACCGATCATGGCTGGATCGCCGGCGAAATGGCTGCGCCACAGATCGTTGCTCAGGATGGCCACCCGCGGTGCGCCGGGGCTGTCTTCTTGCGGCAGAAAATCACGGCCCAACTGCGGCGCCACGCCCAGCATCTTGAAAAACTCGGCGCTCACCTGGCCTCCCACCAACTGTTCCGGGTTACTTCCCTGTTGCTGCAGCGTATATGGCGGATTCCGCCATGCGCAAATTTGTTCGAACACGGGGCTGTCCCTGCGCCAGTCATAGAGATCAGCCGGAGCGACGCCGCTTCTCCAGCGGCCCTTCTCATCCACCGACCAGATGGCCAACAGCCGGTCGGGATTCGCGTAGGGCAGGGGTTTGAGCACGAAGGTGTTCAGCACGCTGAAAATCGATGTATTCGCGCCGATGCCCAGGGCCAGCGTCACTACCGCTACGGCGGCGAAGCCGGGAGCCTTGCGCAGCATCCGTCCGGCATAACGCAGGTCCTGGCCGGTTTCGTCGAGCAAGCGCAGCCCGCGCGCCTGGCGGCATTCTTCTTTGAGCGGCTCGATGTGACCAAATTCGATTCGCGCCCGCCGCTCCGCTTCTTCCTTGGCGACGCCGGAACGAATCAAATCCTCGGTGTAACGCGCGACATGGAATCGCAACTCGGCGTCCATGTCCTGCTCCATGCGCTTCCGGCGGAATGCGCCGTGCAGGATGGTTGAGACTTTGGCCAGCAGGCTCATGATTTCTCCGCTTCCGCGTTCAGCACTCCCAACACGCCTGCACTCAGCCGATTCCAGTTTTCGGTTTCGGCTTTCAATTGGCGCCGGCCTTCCGCCGTCAGCCGGTAGAATTTCGCTTTACGATTGTTCTCGCTTTCGCCCCAGTCGGCTTTAATTAAGCCGCGATATTCCAGGCGATAGAGCGCCGGATATAACGATCCTTGCTGGATCTGCAGCCGCTCCTGCGATAGCTGCTGAATTCGCAGCAGGATGCCGTAGCCGTGCATCGGCTCGAGGGAAATCGACTTCAGGATCAGCATTTCGAGCGTGCCTTGCAGCAGGTCGGCCTGTTTGCTCATTTGGGTTGCACCTTGTCGAATACGCGCTTGATTTGGGCCTGTGTGCCGTCGTGCCGGTGCGCGACGTATTGGTCGATGAGTCTCTGGCCGCCGGGAGTTAGGTTCCAGGTTTCCGTTTGCGACGACTCCCGATCGCTCCCGGGATTGAACAAGGTGTTGATCTCCAGCGCCTGCCCCTTCCATTTCGCTTCCACAACGCCGGCTTCGTCGCTGGCGTAGGGAGCGCCGCCAATCGTGACCTCGACCTCGAACTCGCCTTTGCGGCCATCCTTTTCCCGCGCCACCTTGTACTTGAGATGGTCTCCCTTTTGCTGAACGGTCCGGACCAGGCGATCGGGACGGGAGACTCCGGGGGCGCTGTAATCGCTGTCGGCGAGGTTGAGGTTCCACGTACCAGAGAAATCGGGCTTCGACTGGGGCCATGCCACGGCCGCAAGAAGTAGGAGGAGGATGGCTGGAAAGATTCGCATTTATTGCCCTCGCAGGTGAATTCGTCCTCTGTGGGTGATGAGCCGCAGTGCCGGCCCTCCGCCGTTCACCGCACCCTCCAGCACCGGTCCCCTGCGCCCACTGATATGGGCCAGCACCTGGAAATCGGAGTCGATCGACGCTTTGCGGTCCAGGTTCGTCTCCAGGTTGAAGCGGCTGTCTCTTGGCAATAGCAACTCCACTGTGCCGCGATGGGTCTCCACCCGGCTGTTAGCGGTGAACGCCGCGAAGGCTACGCGAACGGTCCCGCGGTGCGTATCCAGATCGAGCGCGCCGGCCAGGTCCCGAATGTCCGTGTTCGACCGGTGATCGCGGATGGTCAAGCGGGCAGTGCGAGGCATGCGGATGGTGTAGCGGATGTCGGGATTCTCACCGGTGTTCCAGGAACAACAGGCGCCGGACGGATAGTTCGAACGGATACGCACCGAATCGGGCGCGGAATCGATGGAGACATCGGTACGGTCGAAGCGCCGGATGTCCATCGATGACGATCCGGCAGCTTCAATCCGGGCTTTGATCTCGACTTCGGGCCGATCCCAGGTGGCGACGTCGATGGATCCTCGGAGGGTATCGAGGGTTACCAAGCCGGTGGGATTCAGGGCTAACGTTTTTGATACGTCCTTCGTGTCCGCGCCATACAGCGCCGCGCAAAACGCCAGGACGGCGAAGCTCCTGTACAAAAGCATAGGTCCAATCATCTCCTCTCGCCTGCAAACTACACAGGCTAAAGCCTGTGCTACCTTTTGCAACCACTGATGAGCACGTGGTAGCACAGGCTTTAGCCTGTGTACATCCCCTAGATCATCTAGGAAGGATTGTAAACCTCCTCTCCTAGACTGTCAAGGAGAATCCAAACATCGTTCGTGGAATAATAACCAGATACTGAAATATGCCCGGCGTATTTATTTGCTACCGCCGAGAGGATGCCAGCCCCTATGCCGGCCGGCTGTACGACCATATCAGCGCGCGTTTCGGGGCCCAGCGGGTGTTCATGGATATCGACACCATTCGCCCCGGCGACGACTTCGTGCAAGTGATTGCGGACCGCGTGGCTGTTTGTGACGCCTTGATCGCGGTGATCGGCAGGAACTGGCTTTCATCGGTCAATTCGCGAGGGCAGCGGCGGCTGGACGACCCGAACGATTACGTGCGCATCGAAATCGCGACCGCGCTGGCACGCAATGTCCGCGTGATTCCGGCGTTGGTGGATGGCGCGGCGATGCCTCAGGCGAACCAGCTTCCGCCGGATCTTGCGTCACTGGCGCGGCGCAATGCCATCGAGATCAGCAATGCCATGTTCCGGCCCAGCGTGGAGCGCCTAATTGGGACCTTGGAGGAGACGGTCCGTCCCAACCCTTTGTCGTTCCCGCGCATGCTGAAGGTGAAACCAAAGCAGGAGCAAGCAGCGAAGGAGCCACGGCCCAGGCGCACCATCATACCGGCGCTGCGTCTGCCCGTCTCCTGGCCGGGCGCCTGGTGGCCGGTGCTGGTGGCTTGCGTTGCGTTCTTCTTCCTTCAGATGCTGCTGGGCGGGATGACCTACCGGACAGGTATGATCGCCGGGCCGCTCCTACACGCCGCTCTCCTTTTTCTGATGCTGAGCGTGCCGTTTGTTGGCGGCGGGCTCGATCGGATTTCCGTGGTGAAGCTCACGGTCTGCTGGCTGGGCGCCCTCTATCTGAGGAACACGATCGGCTCAGTCGCCCTGGAGCGATGGCCGCTTCCTCAGTATGAGCCTCACTACCGCATTCCTCCCAGCAGCGGATTCGTGCTGGTGCTGGTCGAACCCCTTGCAGCGCTGATCTTTGGCGCTCTGGTCCGATTCATGCGGCCAGCCACTGCGTGGGGAACCGTGATGGTTCTCGCTCAAGTGTGGGCGGTAGCTCGACTTGTGGTGTGGCTGATCGGCAACGCCTCAAGCGATGGCGTGGCATCGCCTTTCGTGTGGGCGCTGGACTACGCCGCGATCGGGGCCAGCACTATATGGATGGTCCGCCAGTTTACGCCCGCACCAGCGCACCCAGCTCCTTGACGATGCTGGCGACGAAAGTCTTGGCGTCGCCAAACAGCATCAGCGTGTTGGGCATGTAGTACAGGTCGTTGTCGATTCCGGCAAAACCGGGATTCATGCTGCGCTTGATGATCATCACCGTCCGCGCTTTGTACGCCTGGATGATGGGCATTCCGGCGATGGGGCTGGTGGGATCGGTCTCCGCCCCCGGATTCACCACGTCGTTCGCGCCGATAATCAGCGCCACGTCCGCCATGGGCATCTCGGGATTGATGTCGTCCATCTCCCGCAGCTTGTCGTAAGGAACGTCGGCCTCGGCCAGCAACACGTTCATGTGACCCGGCATACGCCCGGCCACCGGATGGATAGCGAACTCCACGTTGACGCCGCGCTTGCCGAGAATATCGAACATCTCCCGCAGCTTGTGCTGCGCCTGCGCCACGGCCATGCCGTATCCGGGAATGATCACCACGGTACGCGAGGCTTCCAGAATCTGCGCCGCCTCTTCCGGACTGGCCGAACGATAGGGCCGCACACCGGCCTTGGCCGCGCTGGTCTGCAATTGACCGAATGCGCCGAACAGCACGTTGCCGAACGAGCGGTTCATGGCCCGGCACATGATGATGGAAAGGATGAAGCCCGACGATCCGTCCAGCGCGCCGGCTACAATCAGCATCTTATTGTTGAGCACGAAACCCATCGCCGCCGCCGACAAACCCGCATAAGAATTGAGCAGTGCGATCACGGTGGGCATGTCCGCGCCGCCGATGGGGATAATCAGCAGGATGCCGAACAACAGTGACAGTATGGTGAAGATTGGAAACAAGTAGGTCTGTTCCGGCGACACAATCAGCGCCAGGCCGACTCCCGCCGCTGCGGCGAAAATTCCCAGGTTGACGAAGTTCTGTCCCTTGTAAGTCATGGGCCGCTGCGGCAGCAACTCCTGCAGCTTTCCGAACGCCATCAGACTGGCGGTGAAGGTGAGGAACCCGAGCAGGGTCTCGACAATCAGCGCCGTCATGGTGACGGCCGTGATCCGGTGGTCCACTTGCATCGCCTTGTAATACTCGGCTGTCCCGATCAGCGCCGAGGCGAGCGCGCCGCATGCGTGCGAGAAGGCGGTTCGCTGCGGGACAGCGGTCATCGGCATGTAATAAGCGATGGGAACGCCAATCGCGGAACCGACGAAGAAGGCGACGAAAATCCACTGGTAGTTGACCACTTCGAAGCGCAGCAATGTGCCGACGACGGCCAACAGCATGCCGATTTCGCCGATGATCACGCCGCGCCGCGCCGTGGCCGGAGAATTCATCCACTTAATGGCCAGGATGAAGCTCGCCGCCGCGAGCATGTACATCAAAGGAAGAAGAGTGTTGTTGAGGAGTGCTGGGTTCATCGCTTTTCAGGCTCCCGCTTTTTGAACATTTTGAGCATTCGATCGGTGATCAAATAACCGCTGACCACGTTGAGCGTAGCCAGCAGCACGGCCAGGAATCCCAGGACGTGGGAGAGAGTAGGAGCATCCTTCTCGCCCGTGATCAGGATCGCGCCGACGACGGCGATGGCCGAGATCGCGTTGGTCAGCGACATCAGCGGTGTATGCAACAGCGGCGAAACGCCGCGGATCAACTGGAAGCCTAAAAAGGCGGCCAGCATGAATACCCAAAGACCAAGTTCGTAATCGCCCATTGCTTACCTTCCTCCCCCGGCCGGAGCCGCGGGGACTAAACTCATTACTTCCACGACACGCGACTGAACTACTTCGCCTCCGCTGGTAACCAGCGTTTCGCGGATGATTTCGTCTTCCCGGTTCACATTCAACGCGCCTTCTTTGGTCACCATCAGCTTCAGGAACGAGACGACGTTGGAAGAGTACATCTGGCTGGCATGGAAGGGCGCATCGGAGGCCATGTTCACCGGCCCGAGAATGCTGATGCCCTGGTGCACCACTGTTTCGCCGGCGCGCGTGAGCTCGCAGTTGCCTCCGCGTTCCGCCGCGATGTCGACGATCACCGAGCCGGGCGACATGGCGCCGGCCATCTCGGCGGTGACCAAGATCGGGGCCTTCTTTCCAGGTACGGCCGCGGTGGTGATGAGCACATCCTGCTCGCGAATCACTTCCTTCAGCAGTTCGCGCTGCTTCTTGTAGAACTCTTCGCCCAGCGCCTTGGCGTATCCGCCTTTGTCCTCGGCGGCCGCGGCGTCGATATCGAGCACGACGAATTTCGCACCCAGGCTCTCGATCTGCTCCTTCACGGCGCTTCGTACGTCGTAGGCGTGGACCACCGCGCCCAATCGCCGCGCGGTAGCGATGGCCTGCAATCCAGCGACGCCCGCGCCGAGGATCAGCACTCTGGCGGGCGTAACGGTGCCGGCGGCGGTCATCAACATCGGAAATATCTTGGGCAGCGTGGTGGCGGCCAGCAGCACGGCGCGATAGCCGGCGATAGTGGCCATGGAAGACAGCGCATCCATGCTTTGCGCGCGGGTGATGCGCGGCATCAACTCCATGGAGAAGAAGGAAACACCCGCGCCGGCGAGTGAGGCGTTAGCCTCGATTGCAGTCAGCGGTTCGCCGAAGCCGATGATTGTTTGTCCCCGCCGCATCAGGCCCAGATCGGCGCGCCCGGCATCGGGATTGGCGCCCAGGGATCGAACTTGGACGACGATGTCGGACTGGAAAACCTCCGCGCGGCTACCTAGACGAGCCCCGCGCGTAGTGTATTGATCGTCGGTGAATCCGGCGTCGGCGCCGGCTGCGTGTTCTACAATCACGCTGACGCCCAGCTTACCCAGCGCCTCGCAGGCGCGCGGTATGAGCGCAACGCGGCGCTCGCCCGGGAATGTTTCTCTCGGCACTCCTATGGTCAAAGCCACGAACTACCTCCATCAAGGAAAGTGATTGAGTGGATTCTCAATCCCTAACTGTGATCATACCAATTGCATGAAAGTGACTTTACTGAGCACTTTGGTTGCCAGCGATTGGCCGTGTTCTTCCAAGCTGATGCGGAGGGAGTGGGTGAAATGGCGCAGGGGAGTTCCGAGCTAGGGCGTACTCATGCGCGCTGTGTCGAGACTGGTCTCGACAGAGCACAGGCGAAAGCCTGACTAAAGCCGGTACTACTGAGTCTCTGTTTCGTTGCACGCCGCGACGATTTTTCTCAACCTCCAGCGCGTCGGCTTGAAAGCCGGCGGCAGGCAAAATGCCTGGCAAAAATGCCTGCCCCACATAGCAGCGGAGCCGCAATCACCAGCAGGCCGACGGGGGCGTCGGCCGCGGACCAGGGGGTCCGCCCCACAAAATCGTCGCGGGCTGCCAAGATTCTCAAATCTAGTAGAACAAGAAGGGTCACGTTCAATTTGCGTCGGAGCCGCACTGTGCCTCCACAGGCTAAAGCCTGTGCTACCTCTTGCTCAGCGATTATTGAAAAAGGTAGTGCAGGTTTCGGTGAAAGGAAATGTAGAAACGCCAGAGCCACGGACTAAACTGTGCCACCACTTGCTGACAAGTTACGGTGAAAGTGGCGACGCGGAACACACGAGCGGGTGCGCTACCTCATCCCGGGAGCTTGGGACTTGCGGCGGCGCAGGAGCGCTAGAGCGGCGAGCCCGGCCGGGAGCAGGAACAGCGCGGACGGTTCGGGAACCGCCCCACCCTGCGATCTTGAGGTAAGGCCGATGTCCAGGCTGTTGGTCAGCATGACGCTGGAACCGGAGGCCAGTCCGTCGACATGGAAGTTCCCAAACAAGTTGAAGGCGCCGGGCGTTGTAATGGTTCCCTGGGCGCTGCCAGAGATAGCGCTGACGTAAGAAAAAGAGAACGACTGGGTCCCGAAGAGATCCGCGGTGCAAAGGTGATTCGAATCGGCGACGCACACGCGAGCAAAGCCAGTGGCGGATCCATCGCCGATCAAGGTGACGCTCACATCCGCTGCTCCGGCTGGTGCGCTAGCGCCCTGGGCCTCAAAGCCAACATCGACAGGCGCGCAGTTATCGCCGGAGCTGCACGTCAGGCTGAGGTTGGTAAGGCGCAGCAGCGACGTCGCGGTGGTTGCGACCGGCCCGGTGGAGCATCCCTCGTTCACGCAAAACTCGCCGCTGAAGCTGTATCCGCCGGTAATGCTGCTCGGCAACGCCAGCACGTCGGTTGCACTGCCAAAACTGAGTACCGGCGTGGTGAAGAAAAGCTGGTTATAGGTAATCGGAGATGCCAGCGCTCCAATGGACATGGCCAGGGCAATCGCCAAACCAAGAAACGCACAACGCAATACGGGCTGCATTTATTGAGTTACTCCCAGTCTCAAGACTGCTGGAAACGATTGAAGCCGCCAAGAGCACCGGCGTACCAGTACCGTTCGGTACCAACGAACTGCCTTCGGCCGGTGATAGCCTTGATGAAGCCATGCCCGAGCCCAATTCCGTTCTTCATCCCGATCTCAGCGGCCGCGTTGCCGTGGTCACTGGCGCCAGCCGCGGAATCGGCAAAGCGTTAGCCATTCGACTGGCCGAGGAGGGCGCCGACGTAGTAGTTGCCGCCAAAAGTGAGCAATCCACCGAGCGCCTCCCCGGCAGTATTCACGAAACAGCCGAGGCGATCCGCGGTCTAGGCCGTAAGGCTTTAGCCATTCCCACCGACGTGCGCGACGAAGACGCGATCCGCAATATGATCGAGCGCACCATCGCCGAGTTCGGACGCCTGGACATTCTGGTCAACAATGCGGGCGCCATTTGGGCCAAGCCAATCCTGGAGACGCCGCCTAAGCGCTTCGACCTGATGATGAGCATCAATACGCGGGCGGCGTACATCGCCTGTTATTACGCGCTGCCGCAGATGGTGAAGCAGCAATGGGGTCACGTGCTGAACATGTGCCCGCGGCTTTCCACCGCACCGTCGCCGGGCCGGGTGGCTTACATGATCTCCAAGCTGGGGATGGCTCGCGTGGCGATCGGCCTGGCGGCGGAGCACCAGAAGGACAACATCGCCGGGAACGCGCTGTGGCCGCGCACCATCATCGAGAGCCAGGCGTCCATCAACTGGAACATGGCCGACCGCTCGCAATGGCGCACACCCGAGATACTTTGCGACGCCTCGCTGGCAATTTTCGCGCAGGAGCCGCGAACCTCGACCGGACGCCAGTGGATCGACGAGGAAGCGCTGACGGAGCTGGCTGGTATTACGAACTTCGATCGCTATTGGTGCGAAGGCAAAGCGCCGGCCAATCCTATTTACATCGACAAGTGGTGACTCTGCGTGGGGTCAGGCTTTCAGACTGCCGCCCGGTTTCTACCCGGCTTGTCGCGGTGACAAACGGCTGGCCCAACGCGGGCTGAAAAGCCTCGATCCCACGCGTTATCTCTCCACCTCTCTGGCGCCACGCCCTACCCGCGCGCCACGGTCCGGCGCAGCCCGCGCAAAATAGGAGCGAGCGTAAAGTAGACTGCCGCGGCCAGCAGCGGCGCGATTACCAGCCACAACGCCATTGCTCCGAGCGATGCGGTCCACAGGGTCTTGACCAAGCCCCAGAGGTCGGTTTTCATCAGCGAGAAAATCTCGCCCAGCGACAGGCTGACCGGGCGCGAGCCGACAATTCTGCTGCCGGCCTTCAGGAACGGGAGGAAGAGAATCAGTTGCAGCGGGTAGACCAGGTAGTTCACCAACTGTATAGCCGGGAGGTTCAGCCGCAGCACCACGGCAGCCGCCGCGCACAGAAGAGTTGTGGATCCCAAGACCGGAAAAATGCCGATTGCGATGCCCAGCGAGATACTGAGCGCGATCTTCTCCGGCGTGACGCCCTGCCGAAGCAGGTCAACTAGCGGCAGGACGATCTTGCGATAGAGCCATTGGCGCATCGAGGGGGCGGAGCGGTTTCAAATCCGGCTCGACGAAGACCCGCCTGGCCGTTTCGGATTCCAGCACGCCGCTCGAATAGTACTGTGCCAGCGCGCTCTTTTGCAACAGGTGCGGGAAGGCGTCCAGGATTTCGTCGAAGCCGGCAGCATCGGGCAAGGAGCGCATCGCGCGGTAGACCAGCTCCATCCAGGCCAGCGTCATCGTTTCGTGATATTTTCCCGGCGCGCCATTATGCACGGCGTGGCGCTGGATGGCCTCGGCAATCCGCGTGCCGGCTTCCGGCTTTCCATAGAGGCGCAGATAGATCCAGGCCAGGCGCAGATGGTCGCGGTGGCGGAACTGCTCGTTCGGAATCTCGCAGCGTTCGAAGGCGGAGAGGAATTCCCGGTCGGTCATATGGTTCATTAGCGTATAATACGAAATCGTATTATATAACGTCAAGCCCTTTTGCCTTATGCTTGGTCTGATGCGCCTGCAACTGATTTTCGGCATCCACCGGGCTACGCACCGGATCGGCCTGTACATCCAGCGCCAAGTCCCGGATCTCAACCAAGCGGAGGCGCACATCCTCTGCCACTTGCACGAGGCGGGGGCATCGGTTGTTTCCGAGCTGCATCGCGCCTTCGCGCACAAGCGTTCCACATTGACCAGTGTCTTGGACCGGCTGGAATCGCGAGGCTTGATCACGCGCGAATCGAGCAAGAAGGACCGGCGTTCGTTCGTGATCGGGCTGACCCGCGCCGGCAAGGCCAAGGCGGCCAAAATACACCGGGTGCTGGAGCGCCTGGAAGCTGGGGCGTTGCTCGGCCGCGATCCGGATGCTGTGGCGCAGTTTAATCAAACGCTGCGGAAAGTGGAGGATCTTTCGCAGCAAAACAGCAGCAATTCCACATTTTCAAGACACACAGGCTAAAGCCTGTGCTACCAAGTCCTGTTCAGTTGTAGGTCAGAGGTAGCGCAGGCTTTAGGCTGTGAGACTTTTTGCTACAGCAGCTTGTACAGGTGGTAGCGGCCGCTGGTTCCCACCAGTTGGATTCCCCATTGCGCCTGGCGCATCAGGAGATCGCGGGCCACGGGGTCGAGGTCGTGAATGGCCAGCCAGCGGATGCCTTGGCGCTCCATGTTCTCGATGGCCGCCCGGCGCAAGCGTGGCGGCACGGCGTTCGGAAATATTTCATGGGTGGAGTCCATAATCCGCCATTTCCCCGGATCGGTCTCGAGCTGGCACGACATGCGGAAGGCGGCGTCGCTGCGCTGGCAGTCCACGAATACTTGATCGAAGCGCAGCGGCTTCCCGAAATCCACCTCCAGAAAATCGCCGGGTGCGGGATGGCGGCGCGGCGCCCAAAACGTCAATGGACTGTTGTCGAAGGCCAATTGCACGTCCCACGGATTGGGCGACGCGCGCAGACGCCATTGGGGTGCGCGCGGCAGTTCCACGCCGTTTTCCAGAATGCGGACCTCGGCGATATTCCAATCATCCTGGGCGGTTTGGACCACCTGTACCAGGCGGACTCGCCGCGCGGTCAATGCGGGGAACGCGAATTGGTGCCGATCGCCAGGCAGCAGACTATTGTTCGCGGCGGCGCGCAACGGCTCGCCCAGACGGATGCCCTGAGCCGATTGCCACTCGACAATCAACTGCCTGGAGTGATACGCCTGCTGAAAAGCCTGAAAGGCGAAGACCCGTTCCCGTGGCCCCACATTCTGGTCCAGAAGCTGGCCCAGGCCGTAATCCAGGCGCGTTTCGAGGTAGGCGGATTCCGGCGTCAGGCGCAATGCGGCGCGCCATTCGGGCCAGGTAAGACGGGGCCCGGAACGGTGCGCGTATTTCACCATTACCGGCGGCAAGGCTGCGGCGGCGTGCAGGAGCACCACGGCGGCCGCTACGATTCGCCAACGCGAGAGCAGCATGGCGAGCGCCACCGAGATGAACATCAGCACGGGCAAGAAGAAACGGGCGTCCACCACCGCTAGACAGGGCAGCGCGAAGATCGCCAGAGCGGCCAGCACGCGACGGCCGGCTGGTATCCAAAGCGCGAGCAGAGCCAGCGGAGAGAGCAGGAATAGCGGGCCCAGGAATCCCTGCGTGCGGGTGCCGCGGGTGGTTACCTCATAGGGCCATTCCCACGGCTTCATGCCTCGCAAGGAACCCATGACGTTGGCGTAGACGGTCTCCATATATGGATACAGATACGGATTGCTGAAGATCCTGTTGCCGAAGGGAGCAACCGGATTGTGCATCACGATGGTGTTCTTGATAACCCACGGAGCGATCAAAACAAGAGCAGAAACGGTCACGAGCAACGCCGGACGCATGAAGGGCCCGCGCGTGCGCCAGCGCCGGACCACGATCGCGCCCAGAGCATAGACCACGGAGATTCCCGCCGTGAGTTTGATCCCGTAGGCAAAGCCTGCCAGGACTCCGGCGGGGATCAGCGGCCGGTCGTTCTGATCCTCCCACCAGATCTGCAGGAAGTAGAACAGTCCGAAGACCACAGCGGCCAGGGCCACATCCACGTAAGGCATGGTGCCGAAGTAGGCGACCGTCGGGCTCAGGAAAAACAGCATGCCTCCCACCACGCCGGCGATGGGAGACCCGATTCTGCGGGCGTACGAGAGAATGCCCAGCGGCGCGGCAAGAGTAAAGAGAAGATGAACCATGGCCGTGGCGCTGTGCCGGCCGAAGGAGAACGCGAAAAGGTAGAGCATTTCCACGCCTTCCGACAAACTGGCCAACATATTCGTGGTGATGGCGGGGATGTGATGTTCGCGCAAATAAAGAGCGGGCAGCGCGACGTGATACAGATTGCCATCGGGGCTCGCTTCGGGCAGGAGAGCGGCGATTAAATACCAGACGCCGAAGCCGGTGTAGAGGGCGGTAAAGAGCAGTTTCCAGAGCCTGGGCAGCGGATCGAAACGCCGCGGAGTGAAGCGGACGGCCTGCTGCCAATACGCGATGGCGATGACGACGCATCCGGCTGCGAAGAATACCGATGAATACGCGAGGTGCGCGACGCTCAGCACGAAGACGAGCGTGCTCAATCCGGCTGAGCCAAGCACAAAGCCCAGAAACAACTCCTCGGAGCGGTAGAGATCGATTCGCAGCAGTTTCAGCAGCAGTTTGCCTAGCAGCAGCGAGACCACAGCGGTGAAGGCCGCGGCGAATACGATTTGCGCGACCTGGATCACTTTTCGGCCTGCTGAAACCCGATGGAATGGAGCAGGACTCCGACGGTGCCGTCACCTGGGTAGTGCCAAGGTGGAGATATGTCGAGCGAAACTTCGACGGGGCCCGGCTTAGCGATGAATCCATCGGGAAGAGGGCGGCGGAACTCGACGTCGCCCTCGAAGGCGAAGCGTTCGGAGTGGAACTGTTTGCCATTGATGTCCACGGCAAGGGTTACCGGGCCACGCGCCAGCAGGGCCTCACGGTGATTGAAAAAACGGACATAGAAGACCAGATGAGATACGTCCTGCAATTCCAGGCGAAACTTCGGATGAGGGCCGGTGAATCGCCAATCCGGATCGTCCCCTGCGTGAGGAACATCGCGCAGGATGTGCGCATCGGCATCCGGGTCCGACATGGCCAGCAGTGGGCGCGCGCTGTTTTCCGACGCCGCCGCGGGCTCGGGACCGGACGGCATCACCACCTGTGGAGGTGGAGGAAAAGCGTCGGGGTGGGAGCAGGCGCAGAGCAGGAGGATCGGTAGCAGGGCGCTCGTTCGTTGCTGGACCACGGGTGAATGATAGCAGGGCAGGCGGCGGAATCCAGGAGCAGAATACTGACCATCAGTCTGTGGGGCAGGTTGCCAACCTGCGCGCGATTGTGAATCGCGCTTCGCCAAGCGGGTTGGCAACCCGCTGCAGGTTATCAACCTGCCCCACAGTCCGGCTGATCAATACTATCTGAGTTCCGCATAGACAGATCGCGTGATCAACGAAATCCTTCGGGAGCGCATGGCACAGGATCGGTAGTGCGGTGTCCGCTATGTCGAGATCGCGGCCCACAGCGCTTCGACGTCGCGCCACTCGGTCCGCATGTTGCCGATGGCCACGCGAATTGTGAACCTGCCTTCTAGCACCGTGTGGGAAACGAAGAATGCGCACGAATCGTTGATCCGGCGCATCAGGTCTCTGCTGGCATCGTCTCCCTCGCGGGATTGGAAACACACCAGGCCCATGTTCACTGGCGCGGCTAAATGAAATCGCTCATCCGCGGAGATCCGCTGGCCCAGCCACGCGGCCATCTCCAGACGACGGCGGAGGATGGCGATCAACCCTTCGCGGCCGAAATAGCGCATGACGAACCAGAGCTTCAACGCCCGGAACCGGCGGCCCAGGGCCAAACCGTAATCCATGTAATCCACGGCTCCGTGCGCCTCGGTCTTGAGATATTCCGCATCGAGCGCAAAGGCGGCGCGCACCATTTCGGGATGACGTGTGTAGAAGAGGCTGCAATCGAGCGGCGCCATCATCAGCTTGTGCGGGTTGACGACGAACGAATCGGCCTGCTCCACTCCTTCGAGGAAGTGACGGCATTCCGGGAGGATGCCAAGAGTCCCTCCATAGGCGCCGTCGACATGCAGCCAGAGGCCATGCTCGCGGCAGATGCGCGCGATATCGGGCACTGGGTCGATGGCCGTGCTGGAAGTGGTGCCGATGGTCGCAGCGGCAAAGAACGGTTTCCGGTTGCCGGCGAGATCCGAGCGAATCGCCTCAGCGAGCGCGCCGGTTCTCATGCTGAATTTCGCGTCGACCGCGATGTGACGGATGTTGGATTGACCGATGCCGGCGGCTATTGCGGCTTTCTCCACCGAAGAATGCGTTTGTTCCGACACGTAGGCGACCAGGCGGCCTGAAGGACCCACGGCGCGGCTCTGCGGCTCGGCTCGCTGGCGGGCGGCGACGATGGCCTGGAGCACGGCGTTGGAAGCGGAATCGACAATCATGCCGAACCATGACGCCGGCAAACCCAGCCATTCGAGTACCCATTGGGTGGTGGTCTGCTCGAGTTCCGTTGCCGCTGGACAGCTCTTCCACAGCATGGCGTTCACGTTCAACGCCGCCGTCAGCAGTTCGCCGAGTATTCCGGGAGCCGAGGACGTCACCGAAAAGTACGCGAAGAAACGGGGATGATTCCAATGGGTCACGCCGGGGAGAATCACTTGTTCGAAGTCGCGCAGGATTTTCTCCATCGGTTCGCCCTCGATGGGCGGCGCCGCCGGCAAGCGCTGTCGCAGGTCTCCTGGTTGGCCGGCGGCGAGCACGGGATACTTGCGGGGATCGTCGAGATAGTCCGCGATCCAATCGACCAGAGTTTTGCCGTAGCGGCGGAACTCGTCCACCGGCATGTCGCGTGTTGCGGTCATGCAAGCGAGTTTAGCCAAGGTTCTTGGACCGCGGATTGCTTTTTCAGCGATGCTCCGGTTCAGTATTGGCAGTTTCTGCCAGGCAGTCGCCATTCCTAGATGGTATATTGCTTAGATGGACATTGATGAGACAGATTGCCGCATATTGGATATCCTCCAGAAGGACGGCCGGATCTCCAATCAGGATTTGGCCGACCGGGTGGGGCTGTCGCCGTCTCCCTGCCTGCGCAGGACCAGGCTTCTGGAAAGCAGCGGCGTGGTGCAAAAGTACGTGGCGCTATTGAATCCGTCCGCGGTGGGGCGCGGACTACAAGCCATTGTGCAGGTGCGCCTGGATCATCAAACCAGTGCATCCGTCGCCCGGTTCGAAAAGGATATTTTGAAATACCCGCAGGTTTTGGAGTGCGATCTGATCGCCGGCGATTGGGACTACGTACTGCGCGTGGCCGTTCGGGATCTGGATGAGTTCCGTGAATTCTGCGTGAACTCGTTGCCGAAGATCGCCGGAGTAGCCAACGTCAAATCGAGCATCAGCATGAAGCAAGTGAAGTATTCGACCGCGCTTCCGTTGAACGTCTAGCGTGACTCATCCAGCAAATCGCCAAGGCGGTCGAACCGGCGGTCCCAGATGGAGCGCCGATCGGCGATCCATTGCTGCGCCACTGAAAGCCCGTAGGATTCGATGTTGCAGGTGCGCACCCTCCCCACTTTCTCGGTCTTCACCAACCCGCTGGCCTCCAGCACTTGCAGGTGTTGAACTACCGCGGCCAAGGTGATCTTGAGGGGTTCCGCCAACCGCGAGACCGATATGGGTCCTTCGCTGAGCTTCTCCACAATAGTGCGGCGCGTTGGATCGCCGAGGGCGTGAAAGATACGGTCGATGTCTGGTTTCTTCCTGGGCATTGGTCCGCGGCTTCGAGCCACGATCTCCAGCTAACCTGGCAACTCCGCAGTCAGCTTTTCAAGCAGCTTGCGCCATCCCTCTTCCCGCATTTCGGGACCATCGGAACCCTCGAAGAACGCCCCCTGATGGGTGAAGATGAGGTCGGTTCCCGTTTCCGAAGGCAAGAGCTCAAAGGTGCACAGCGACGCCGAGATGCACTTCTCGCCGATAGACATGGTGGAAGCAGTCACTATGCAACTGTTGGGGACGATGTCCTGATATGTGGTGTCGTTGGTGCAGGCGAGCCCCTTCAACGGAGTGCCTTCTTTGAAGCGAAAGCGGGCACGCTCTTTGCCTCCAACGCGAAAGTCCAGCTCGTACTGCTCGACAACATGGCCGTTGCTTTCGACAAACCAGCGGCGTTTCTTGGCCGGGTCGGCGAAAGCGGCGAATACGCTGTCCGGCTTGGCGCGGTAACTGCGCTCGATGACGAAAGTGTTGTGGATAACGGATGGCTCTTTCATAGTCTTGGTTCCCTCCTGGCGAACAGTTAAGCCTACGCTTTAGTATCCACCAAGCCAGAGAGATTGTCAAGTGGATACTTAAGTGATTCCTGGGCGCGCTGCGCGACCCTCCGGCGTCGAAGGAACGAGCGGGTCCTGCCGGGGTGACGAGTTCAGCGCGTAGGGATGACGATGATCGTCTTCCTGTGGAGCCGGACCACAAACGGGAGGCCGAAGGGCGATAAAATAGATCTACCCATGAAGCTCAATCTATTGGCGATCTGCGCGTGTAGCCTCATGCTGCGCGCGCAACCACCGGCGCAGACCTCGCGCTCGGTGTGGGACGGCATCTTTACCGAGGAGCAGGCCAAGCGCGGCCAAGGGCAATACGGCGCGCAGTGCGGGTCGTGCCACGGGGCCACACTCGAAGGTGGCGAGAGTGCGCCGGCGCTGGCCGGAGGCGAGTTCCTCTCGAATTGGAATGGCTTGACAGTGGGCGACCTATTCGAGAGAATACGTACCTCCATGCCGCAAAATAAGCCGGGCAAGTTGAGCCGGGAAGTGAATGCGGATATACTCGCCTACATGCTGGGGGCGAACCAGTTTCCGGCGGGCAAGACAGAACTCTCGCATGCCACGGAAGTTTTGAAAGAGATTCGGATCGACGCAACCAAGCCGGAAGAGAAGAAATGAGGTAACCAAATGCTGCTGACCAAAGCGAATCGCAGGAATGCTCTGCTGATGGCCATCTCGACAGTGATGGCCGGGCTGATGTGGATGTTCACCGTAGGCGCCGCAAGCGACGCTCCCGGACAGCCTTCCACCAAGAATGGCGAGTGGCCGCACTACACCGGCGATCTGAAGGGCACCAAGTATTCGCCGCTCGACCAGATCGATGCGTCCAACTTCAACAAGCTGGAAGTGGCCTGGCGATTCAAGACCGACAATCTGGGAACGCGTCCCGAGTACAAACTGGAAGGGACGCCCATCATGATCAAGGGCGTACTGTACGCTACCGCGGGCACCCGCCGTTCGATCATCGCGCTGGACGGCAAAACAGGTGAGCTGATCTGGGCGCACAGCATGAGGGAAGGAAATCGAGCGGCTATCGCGCCGCGCCAATTGTCCGGCCGCGGTCTCGCCTACTGGACCGACGGCAAGGGTGACGACCGGGTGATCTACGTCACCACCGGTTATCGGCTGGTGGAGCTCAACGCGAAGAACGGCGCGATCATTACCTCCTTCGGCACCGACGGCATGGTGGACCTGAAGGTTGGCATGGTGACGGGGACCGGCAAGCAGATCGACCTGGAAACGGGCGAAGCGGGTCTGCATTCGACGCCGCTGGTGGTGAAAGACACGGTAATCATCGGATCGTCCTTCAAGGAAGGCATGACCGTCGTTACGCACAACAACACCAAGGGGCAAGTGCGCGCCTTCGACGTGCGGACCGGCAAGCTCACCTGGTCTTTCAACACCATCCCGAAACCCGGCGAGTTTGGTAACGATACCTGGGAGAACGGCTCCTGGGCGACGAACGGTAATACCGGTGTATGGACCCAGATGACGGTGGACGAAGATCTCGGCCTGGTATACCTGCCGGTGGAATCGCCGACATCGGATTATTACGGCGGAGAGCGGCCGGGCAACAACCTGTTCGGCGAGAGCCTGGTGTGCGTAGATCTGAAGACCGGAAAACGCAAGTGGCATTTCCAGGTCGTGCATCATCCCATTTGGGACTACGATCTTTCCTCCGCGCCGATTCTGGCCGACATCAATGTCAACGGGAAGGCGATCAAGGCGGTGGCGCTGCCGAGCAAAGAAGCGTTCCTTTATGTATTCGATCGCGTAACCGGGCAACCTGTGTGGCCCATTGAGGAGCGGCCGGTTCCGCAGTCCGACGTGGCGGGCGAGAAAACTTCCCCTACACAGCCGTTTCCCACCAAGCCTCCTGCCTACGCCCGCAACTTCATCAAAGTTCCGGACGACCTGATAGACTTCACACCGGAGATGCGCGCGCAGGCCAAGGATCTGATCGCACGATATCGCGTGGAGGGAATATTCACGCCGCCGGTGATCGGCGATCCAAAAGGCAAATGGATGGGTGGGCTGAATCTCGGCAACGCCAGCGGCGGCACCAACTGGCCGGGCGCGGGATACGATCCGGAGACGCACATCGTTTATGCGCAGGCTAACCAATCGGCCGTGACTCCGATATCGCTGCGCACTCCACCCGAAGGATTTACGGATATCCGCTACGTTTCAGGACGCAATGATTTGCCGTTCCGTGTCGCCGAAGGGCCGGGGTTTGGCAGCGCCGCCGATGCGCCGCAGCGCAGAGCTCCGCAGGCCACAAGAACGGCGCCCGCGGCCGCTCCAGGTGGTGCGACGCCCGCCGCTCCCAGGCCGGCTGGTGCTTTCGGATTACAGGTCCAGGGCTTATCGCTGGTGAAACCGCCCTATGGAGTTATTTCCGCCATCAATCTGGACAAGGGCGAGCTGACCTGGCAGGTGCCCTACGGCGAGACGCCGGACACCGTGCGTCACAACGCCGCGCTCAAGGGCATGAACATAGGGAATACAGGCCAGGGCGGCAGCGTCGGATTGGTGGTTACCAAGACGCTGGTGGTCCTGGGCGACAGTCAGGTTACGTCGGTGACGCATACGCGGGGCGCGATGCTGCGGGCCTACGACAAAGCGACCGGCAAGGAGGTCGGCGCGGTGTGGATGCCAGCGCCGCAGAGCGGGTCGCCCATGACGTACATGCTCAACGGCAAGCAATATATTGTCGTGGCCGTCAGCGGAGGTAATTACTCGGGCGAGTACATTGCCTACAGCCTTCCGTCGACGGAGTAAATTGCGCTTCGCGAAAAACACAGGCCTGAAGCCTGTGCTACCTCTAAGTTTTCCGCGCAAGCTATTGATTCTGCTTCGTCGAGATTGTAGCGCACGCACTCGTGCGTGCAGCGGCACTCGTGCCGACGCCCGGTGGATTGCTTTTGTCGCATCCAGTGATAACACATTAGCATTGTGAAATGTTTGATTTCCGAGCCGACCGGAAAACTTAACGGCATTGGGCTTTACCCTGTGTTCCGGGTTATTTCCCCGGTGCATCCGACTTCAAAAATTTCAGCAGCGCGGCGTAAAACACGTCGGGCGCTTCAAGGTGTGGGACGTGGCCCAGGTTCGGCAGCAGCGCCAGTTCACCGTTGGGAATCGTATCGGCGATGTGCTTGGCTTGCGCCGGGAAATTCGGCGTATCTTTGTCACCGCCGAGTACCAGCGTGCGCACTTTAATCTTGGCCCAGTCGTAATAAACCGGATCGAGGTACGTAATCTGCTGATAGATCGATCGCACCATCGCGAGCCTCGGCCAATCGCCACTAAGCGTGGGCGCATATAGAATCCGCACGTATTTCTCGTACTCCGATTTCCACGCTCCGGGTGTGGGGAAATAGCGGCGGATGTTGGCGTAGAAGGCCTGATAGAGCTGGTCGTGCGTCAAGGACATGGTGCGTTTGTAGGCGTCGTCGGCGCTGTGCCAGGCTTGCTGGTACCGCGGGTCGGTCAGACCGATGGGGTTGTAGATCACGGCGCGCTCGGTCATGTCGGGATAGGAAGCTGCGAAGCGGGCGCACAGCATTCCACCCATCGAGTGGCCGATAATCACCGCTTTTGTGACACCGAGCAACTGCAGAAGTTTACGCGTGTTGAGCGCCATGTCGTGAAAGTTATACGGGATGATGGGCTTCGACGAGCGCCCGAATCCGATCTGGTCCGGCACGACAACGCGGAAGCCCTCCTTGCGCAGGACTTCGATGGGTCCGCCGAAATAGAAGCCGCCGAAGTTCATGCCGTGGAACAGGACCACCGTGCGGCCGTTCGGTTGTCCGGCGGGCGGCACGTCCATGTAGGCCATGCGCACGTCCTGTCCGTAGAGCGTCAGGGGCATGAACTGGACGGGATATGGATACTCGATCTCCTCGTAGGTGATGCTGCCCGGCTTGATGTCGGTGGGGGCGGAGGGCGGAGGTTCGCGTTGAGCGAGACATGGCAGCGCGCACGCGAGACACAGAATGACGGAAAGCGAATTGGTTTTACTTGTCATGTGAACCTCCGGTTACGACCGTGTAGCGTTATTCGGCGTTGGCGGATTCTGCTTTGACCGAGACCTTTACCATGGCGTTAGTCCAACAGCACTGAAATCCCCGGCCGCCGTCGCCGGACCAATCGTTGGCCACCACGCGCAAGATATACTCTCCGGGCTCGCTGAAAGTGGCCGTGACCGTGGCCTTGCCGTTGAACGGGGCTTTCCCTTCGATTTTTTCAATCTGCGGCCGTTCCTTCGAAAACGTTACGGCGCCCGGTCCGCGAAACTTGCCCCACGACAAGGTGACTGCGGGAATCCGAGGAGGTTTCGCACCTGCGAATGTCTTGGCATCGTCGGTGACCCAGACAGTGAGCGTGAGCGGATTCGGCAGAGTTGTGGAGAGCGCGGTGACCATCGGGCGCGGGCCTTGAACCGAGGGGCCGCCTTGTTCAAAACTGATCACCGGCGGTGTGTTTCCCATGCCGACTTCATAGAACGGAGAAACTTCCCATAGCGGGTCGAGGCTCACCGGGATTACTGTAGTCTGGCGATGCGCGACGAGTGTCCAGGTGAGTTTCTTGGTTCCGAAATCCTTCGGCACGGTGATGGTGAAGACGCCCCACTGCCGGCGCGGCAGAAAGTGGGTGGGCTGGCCCTGGTCTGGGCCGCCGGGCTCGATGCGGTTATCAGGACCAATGGGGATGTCGAGTACTTCCTTCAGGTTCCGGTTGAAGTATCCGACCAGGATGCTGAAGGTACCGTCGGAGTTCTTGAACCAGCCTTCAAACGCGCCGGTGACGCTCTGGCCGGAGTCGTGCGCAGGCTCGAGAGGTAACTGGCCCCAGGCCAGTGAGCACGCCATGCACAGGATCGCAAGTTTCGCAAAGTGCGGTTTCATCGAGAATCGGCGGCGGCGATCCGCTCCTTTCCTATTCGCAAGCACTACGGTTTAACCAGATTAGTCATTCTCTCGCCTTGGCGTCAAGCCTTACCGACCGGCCGGAAGGTCATGGTTTGCGGGCGGCTAAGGTGCGTCTCGATAGAGTGCCGGGCGCCGGATGTTGCGAGGCACGATGTTACTCGCGCACAAAGAGTACTAGTGAGTTCAAGTGTTGGGCCTTTCATCCGATTGATAGATAGAGATGACCGCGACGAAGCTGGCTTATTTCGCGCTGGGCTGGGCCCTGGTGTTTCCAGCCAGCTTGGTTGGGCAGCGTTACAGCTTTCGTCTTTATTCGCGCGAGCAGGGTTTGACGAATCTCGGTACGCAGTGCCTGGCGCAGGATCGCGAAGGATTTCTGTGGGTGGGGACCCAGGATGGGCTGTTCCGCTACGACGGAGAGCGTTTCGAACGCTTTGGGAGCGCGTCGTGGCGTAGTACGGAAATCAAAGCCATACATCAGGCGGCGGATGGTGTCTTGTGGGCCTACACCCGGCGGGAACTGGTGCGTCGCGAGGGCGGCAGATTCTCAACCATCAATCTGGGAGACGTCCAATTCGCCGGTGCGGGTGGTTTAAGTTCGGACGCGAAGGGCCGGTTGTACGCTGCAACAAGTAAGGGGCTTGCGTTGGTCGAGCGAACTGGATCGGGCTCGCCATACAGCGTCCGCTGGATCTCGCACGCAGCGACAGCAAGCGTGCACGTCAGTCCGGATGGCGTAGTTTGGTTCGGCTGTGACATGGGGCTATGCCGTTGGAATGGACAACAGGTGGAGACCCTGGGCGGCGCGCAGAAGTTGCCGGTGGACCGATGGAGTTCGGTGGTCACCGACAACCAGGGCGATCTGTGGGCGCGCAGCGCGACGCGGCTGGTAGCTCTGCCGAAGGGCGGCCGTTTCTTCGTGGCGCGCGGCGAGGGGATAGCGCCCATGACGGTGCTACCGGCGACCTTGTATCTGGCTCCGAACGGCGAAATCTGGATCCCCACCGACGACGGCTTGGCGGTGTGGCGGGCTGGGCGAGCGCAAGTGATCCGGCAGCGGGATGGATTGCCCAGCGACAACCCCAGTTCGACCCTGGTGGACCGCGAGGGATCGGTGTGGGTCGGGATGCGTGGCATAGGAGTAACGCGCTGGCTGGGGTATCGCGAATGGGAGAGTTGGACCACAACGGAAGGGCTCTCCAACGATGTGATCTGGCCAATACGGCGAGATCCGGGTGGAGCGCTGTGGGTGGGCACCAACCACGGACTCAACCTGCTGCAGAAAGATGAAAAGGGCGGGCCGCCGCGGTTCCGGCCGGTGAAGACTATTGGAGACCGGGTACGAGCGCTGGCCTTGGACCAGCGCGGTCACATGTGGTCGGGAAACTCCTCGAGTGGAGTAAACGAGTTTAGCCGCGAGCGGCAACTGGTACGCGCCTACGGCGCTGAATCCGGACTCGAGGACCTGCGCGTCAACGGCTTGTTTCTGGCGGGCGAGAAACTGTGGGTCAGCACGGAAGGCGGGCTGTTCCGCAGCACTCCGATCGGCAGCGGCCGAAAGCTGAGGTTCGAGCGCGAACATGTGCCAGGCACGGAATCAGATGAAGTCTTTCATCAGGGACTGGTGGATCGCCGAGGCTGGCTGTGGGTGCCCGGAATGCTCGGATTGGCGTGGTTTCACGATGGAGTGTGGACGCGCCTGGGACGAGATAACGGATTGACTGGTTATGCCACCTACTCGATCGCGGAGGGGGCTGACGGCGCCCTGTGGGTCGGATATGTCGAGTCGACAGGAGTGACGCGGCTTGATTTTTCAGGGGGGAAATACCGGGCCACGCACTTCACGCGCGAAAACGGATTGAGCTCCAACAAGGTGTATTTCATTGGAGCGGATTCTTTAGGCGGGATATGGGTAGGAACGGATAGCGGAATCGATGCGTTGCTGGAAGGGGAGTGGAGGCATTTCGGACGCGGGAACGGGATGGTTTGGGACGATTGCGATACGAACGGATTCCTTGCGGATGCCGACGGCGGGGTCTGGATCGCGACTAGTCACGGGCTGTCGCATTTCCAGCCGGTGCGAAAGCGGAAAATAGATGCCGCGCCGAAAGTGCTGCTGACCTCGATGGCGCTGGGCGATGGAGTGGTTCCAGTGGCGGATTTGCGGGTGCCTTATTCGGACCGGGCATTGTTGCTGCGTTTTGCCGCTATGACCTTCCAGAACGAACACGAAGTTCTGTTCCGCTACCGGATGAACGGCCTGGAGAAGGAATGGACGGAAACAGCGCGCCGCGAGGGCCGGTATCAGAGTCTTAGGCCGGGCAACTATGAATTTGAAGTAAAGGCGCGGACACCGGAATCGCGTTGGGGAGACCCGCCGGCGTCGATACGTGTTGTGATTCTTCCGCCGTGGTGGAGCACGTGGTGGTTCCTAGCTTTGGTGGCTGCGGCGCTAATGCTGGGCACATGGGCGTGGTGGAGGCGGCGTTCGGCGAGAGCCACCGCACTGAGACATCAACTGGAACGGGCCATTGACGAGCGGACGCAGGAACTGCAAGTGGAGAAGGAACGGGCCGAGGAGGCGAATCATCTCAAGGGAGCATTTCTGGCCAACATGAGCCACGAGATCCGAACGCCGATGAACGGCGTCCTCGGCATGATGGACTTGGTGCTCACCAGCGACCTGACGGAGGAGCAGCGGGAATATGTGCTCACCGCCAAAGGATCGGCACAATCGCTCCTATGCCTGTTGGGCGACATTCTGGATTTTTCGAAGATCGAAGCCGACCGGCTGGAGCTGAGCGCCACCGAGTTCCGTATTCCCGAGTACATAGAGAGCGCTCCTAACCTCAA
>DASQGY010000264.1:0-16324 GCA_035632375.1 Bryobacteraceae bacterium
CCCCATACAACCGAATCGCCCCACACGACACCGTCGCCCCACACAACGGATTCACCCCAAGCGACCGAATCGCCCCAGACTACGGAGAGACCCGATACCAGTGTGATCGTCTTGGTGTCGGCATGGTACACAGCGGCCGGAGACAATGCCTGGAAATCGGCCCGATCCGTATTGGACATCGCCGCTTGAATGTCCAGGTAGCCAGCGCCCACCGTGAAAATATCTTCCTGGCTGCGGTACACAGTGGAGGTCAGCATGTCGGACGAGGTGGTGTAGCGCGGCAACTGCTTTGCGGCGGTTTTCATCAACCGCGCTTTCACCTGATCCGGGGTCAGCGCCGGGTCTTTCTGAAGGAGGAGTGCGACGGCGGCGCTGACCACCGGAGTTGCCATGCTGGTTCCGCTCAACTTGAGGTAGTCGCCGGAATTGCCCATGGTCGCGTTTGATTCATAGGATGCGTTCGAAATCAGAGTGTCGGGATACTTCGTAGCCAGCGTGCAATCGGGCGAGGCCAATAAGGAAACGACACCGTTGCCCGGCGCCACGATGTCCGGTTTCACGATGTGATCGACAGCCGATGGTCCTTTGGAACTGTAGCTCGCGATCTTGTCGTCGCCGCGCCAGGCGGTGTAATTGGCGTTCATTGCGCCGACGGTGATGACATAGGGATCGTTGCCCGGCGAAGTGATGGTAGCGTAGCCATCGGTACCGAGCGAATTGTCGCGGCCCATGTTTCCGGCTGCAACCACTACAGTGATTCCCGCCTTCCAAGCGGCTTCCACCGCCTGGCACAACGGGTCCAGATTGAAGCTCTCGAAAACCGGATGGCCGAGCGAGAGATTGATCACCCGGATGTTGTAAGTGTTCTTCAGAGCGATGGCCTGGTCGATAGCGGCGATCACTTCCGACTCGCGGCCGCTGCCGTTCGCATCCAGCACGCGAAGGTTGATGATGTTGGCATTCGGGGCAACGCCTTTGAATGTGCGGCTGAAATCCGGCCCGGTGGAGGAAGCCCCGTTGGCGCCGACGATCCCGGCCACATGGGTTCCGTGACCATACTGATCGGTGGCGCCCAGACCGGGGACAAAGCTCTGGCTGTAGACCACGCGCGAATGGGAGCGGTCGGCGGTCCACAGATCCAGCTTGTTCGAAACGCCGCTATCGATCACAGCTACTCCGACGCCCGTGCCATCCAGACCGGCAGGCCAGAACCAGTTAGCATTTACCGAACGCGTAGTGATGTCCAGGAAATTGGTGGTGGTGCGATTCGGCGAAACATAAGCCACCTGGGGATTGGAGGCGATGGTTTCGATCATCGAGGCCGGCACCACCATATGGACGGCTGGGATTGACTTGTACCGTCTCCGCACTTTGCCGAAGGAACTCACTCGGCGCATCGTATCGCCAGCCGGGTGCGTCTTGAACTGAACGATCACTTCCACCGGATCGGACGAAGTAGAACGAGCCAGGTCCGCGGATACTTTGGAACCCGCGAAGGCCAGCCCGCTGCCGACCATTACCAGTACCGCTCGAACGATGCTCTTCATGGAACGGATTAGTCTCCCCGCCCTGAGAAAAGCAGTTATTTACCCAAATGAAGTCTTTTATAATGTTAGAGTTAGAGGGGGATGAGACACGGGGTTTTGAGACAATTTGTCTCCTTGAGACAGTTCGTCACTTCTGGCGGGCTGGGTCGTTGAGGAAGCTGACCAGATCGCCGATATCGGTGGCCTGCAGGACCGGCCATTTGACGCCCAGTTCCTCGACATGATCCACCATCCGGGGACCGTGCCGCCATAGCGCAGCGGTAAAGGAAACTGTTGTAAAGGCCTCCGGGCCGGTATGCAGGCGCGGGCCGTTGGTGGTGCCCTGCGCTCCGGATCCATGGCAGCGGGCGCAGCCCCGTTCGGTGAACACTCGCTCGCCAACGAACGAAGATCCGCTCGGCTCGAAATACCGCAGACTGGCGAGGAAGGTTTGCAGGTCCACGATTTCGTCTCCTTGCATCAGCGGAGGGGAGATCCCCCGATCGTGAAATTGCCGGAGCATGGCCGGCTCGTGATTCCAGAGGACGCTGGCAAACTGCGCCGGGCTCAACGGCAGGTCGTTTTCCGGCCCAAGCTCCGGCCCCAACTTACCTCCCTGCCCCCGAACGGTATGGCACTCGATGCACTTCTTCTGGAACACTTGCCAACCGCGCTGGGCATTGCCGCGCAAATGGGGCCCTGGTCCGTCGGACGCCGGAGAGCCGGCGCTGGCATAGGCGAATAAATCGTTCATCTCTCCGCCGGTGAACTGCGGCCATTTTCCAAGGGCGTGCGTCACCGGGTCGACCATCCTCTGGGCATGATTCCACATGGCGCGGGTCCAGGCGGCGGAACTGCCGGATTTGGCGACGCCCGATAGATCGGGAGCGGTCTTGCCGCCCGTGGAGCGAACGGAATGACACTGCACGCAGCCCTTCTGGTTGAATACCCGCTCCCCGGCGCTCGCGTCGCCAGGCCGGTCGGCATTGCCAGCCTGATAGAGAAATGCCAGGATGTGGGCCATTTCCTGCTGATTCATGCGCGGATAAGCGATGTTGCCGTGACGCATCTGCCGCCACATCCCGGGTGCGTGATTCCAGAGCACGGTGGTGAGCCAGCCCATGGCCGGCGTCTTGGGATGCCTCCCGGACAAATCGGGCGCGATACGGCCGCCCGAGCCGTTGATGGAATGGCAGATGCCGCACTGCTTCGCGCCGAAGAAGAGTGCTGCGCCCTTCTCGGGCTCCCCCACGACGTAGAGAGCGCGGCGTCCACCGGACGGCCATCGTTCCCAAGCCAGTACGGAGATCAGCGTCGCGGTGGCAAGCAACGCCGCAGCGATCCACAGGAGAACCTGTTTGCGTTTGCTCTCATCCATAGCGGGAAAGCGTAGTGCACGCGGGGCTCCATGGCTTCTAGCGGGCTCAGCCGTTGTGTTGCAACGATCGACGGGGGTTCGAGGTGTCGAGGATCGCCGCAAAATGGGACAGTGTACGAGTTTCGGACAATCAAGAAGGTGCCAGGTGTTAGGTGCTAGGTGTTAGGGGAGGATTGCGGCTGCGCCGCCGTCTTCTTTCTTTGTAACCACTTGATTCACCGCGTTTCCGTTGACGGTATTTCACGTTTCAGATTGCGGCTGCGCCGCCGTCTTCATTTAGGAAACCTGATACTGGCGTAATTTGCGGTAGAGGGTGTCGCGGGAGATGCCTAGCAGGGAGGCGGCTTTGGTGCGGTTTCCGGAGGAGAGGCGCAGGGCTTGTTGGATGGTTAGGCGCTCCATTTGTTCCATGGAGACGGCTTGTTCCATTGCTGGAGTCAGGCTGGGCTGGGCCGCGGATTCGCCTAGCAGGGGGCGGATGTCTTTGTCGGTGATGGTTTGGGGATTGTCCTCGGAGACTGCGGAGCTGCTTTCGATCAGGTTCTCCAATTCGCGGATGTTGCCGGGGAAGGAATAGGACAGGAGCAGTTCCAGGGCCGAGCGGGCCAGGACAATCTCACGGCTGTAGCGGCGCGACAATCGTCCGGCGAAGTGCTGGGCCAGGACCAGAATGTCCTCCGGACGGGCGCGCAACGGTGGGATCTGCAGGACAACGGTAGCGACGCGGAAGTATAAATCTTCGCGCAAGAAGGTGGACCGGAGTTCGCTCAAGGGACAGTTGGACGCGGAAATCACGCGCACGTCCACGGGCACGGACTTGGTGCCGCCCACGGGCCGCACTTCATGTTCCTGCAAGACGCGCAGCAGTTTCACTTGGACGTCCTTGGGCATTTCGCCGATTTCGTCCAGGAAAACCGTTCCGCCGGTCGCCGCGGAGAAGATGCCGGGGGCGTCGGCATAGGCGCCGGTGAATGCGCCGCGGCGGAAGCCGAACAGTTCGCTCTCCACCAGTTCGCGGGGCAAGGCGCCGCTGTTCACCGCGACGAAGGGGCGGCGGGAGCGGACGCTGGCGGCATGGATGGCGTGGGCCAGCATCTCCTTTCCGGTTCCGGTTTCGCCCACAATGAGCACGGAAGCATCGGTGCCGGCGGCAAGGCGGGCACGCTCCAGGACTCGCTCGATGGAGGGAGAGACGCTGACGAAGTTCTCGAAGCTGGGGTGGCGCTCCAGGTTGGTTTCCAGTTGCGCGACGCGCTCGCGGAGTTCCACAACTTCCATGAGGCGGGCGACTTTTTTGCGGACTGCCTCGTAATCGAAGGGCTTGGTGATGTAATCCTCGGCGCCGCGTTTGATTGCGTCCACCGCGGTTTCGATGGTCCCGTAGCCGGTCATGATGACGACGGCGATATCGGGATTGCGGCGGTGCAACTCATCAGTCAACTCCAGGCCGCCGGTAAGGGGCATGATGAGGTCTACCAGCGCGAGAGTGATGTTGGGGTTCGCCGCTTGAATGGCCAGCGCCTCGGCCGCCGACAAAGCCACTTCGACGCGGTAGCCTTCGAGGGCAAGGACCTCTTGGAGAGTTGCCGCCAGGCTGGCGTCGTCGTCCACCACCAGAATCCCGCCGCTGTGGCTTTCTTTAGCGACGATCACAAGGCCACCTTTTCCTTTTGCATCGCCGGCTCTTGAGCCGCGGGTTTGGCGACGGGCAATTCAACCCAGGCGGTGGCGCCGGCGCCCGGCTCACTCTCCATGCGGATAGCTCCGCCATGTTCCAAGACGACATTTTTGGCGATGGCCAGTCCGAGGCCGGTGCCTTTGCCCGGATCTTTGGTGGTAAAAAACGGCTCGAAGATGTGCTCCAGGTCGCGAGCGCCGATGCCGCAGCCGTTGTCGCTCACGGCGAAGGCGATGCGTCCGGAGTCGGCGGCAGTGCAGCGAATCCGGATCTGGCCGCCTGGCGCGACGGCATCCAGCGCATTGGTCAGCAGGATGAGCAGCAGAGCTTCCAGCAGATTGCGATCGGCATAGACCTGCTTCCCTTTGGCCTGCGCCGTTTCGAGCGATAGTGTGACGTGCTTTGCCTGGATGGTGGGGAGAATGAATCCGGCCACGGATTCGATGGTTGCGCCGAGGTCCTGATTGCGTTTCTCGACGGCGGTAGGGCGCGTGAATTCGAGGAGACGTTGGACAAAATGCTTGCAGAACTTGAGGCCGTCTTCGAGCCGGGCGATATCGTCGGCGGAGAGATCGGCGGCGCGTTCGCGCATCATTTGGACGCGCAGCAGCAGCGCGGCGAGAGGAGAATTAAGATGGTGCGCGGTCCCCGCGGCCATTTTGCCCATGCTGGTGAGCTTTTCGACCTCCAGCATGCGCTCGCGCCAGCGGACGCGTTCGCGGATATCGGAAGTGACTTCGACAAAATACATGTGCGCGGGGGATTCCCGGAACGGTAGCAGGCTGAGCTGAACTTCAAACGGCTCGCCGTTTCTTGCCAGGCGCATGGTCTCCGCGTCGAAGACCGGCTGGCCTTCTTTCACTCGGCCGATGAATTCCCGCAACTCGGACATCTTGTCCGGTGGAATTATGGGCAGCGGCTGCCCGCAGATTTCGTCATTCTTATAGCCGTACATCCGCTCGGCTGAAGCGTTCCATTCCAGCACCTGCAGAGCGCTGTCATAAAGGATGACGGCGCCGGGGAAGGCTTGCAGCAATCCACGATAACGCTCGCGCGAGCGGCGCAGATCCTCTTCGCTTTTGCGCTTCTGCCGCAGGACGAACCAGGCGGCCCAGAAGGCCAGCAGCAGCGAGGAAGCAACGCCGCGCGTGATGTACAGGTAGTGCAGCGTGAGGTAGTCGGCATTTCGGAAGTACCGGTTCTCGACTAGCTCCCAGGCGGCGAAGACCACCGATACGATGGTGATGCTCGAAAGCGTGAGTGTTGCCCAGAACCAGTGCTTTTCGACCATGACGGACTGAGTCAATCTTAGCAGCGCTGGCAAAACAAGGTGCTAGGTGTTAGGTGCTAGGTGTTAGGGGTGGAATGCGGCTTCGCCGCCGGCTTCCTTATTCTTTTAAGGTGCGGACGTAGGCGATTACGTCGGAGGTTTGTTGAGCGTCCAGGCCTCCAACAGGCTTCATTTTGCCGTGACCTTCGGCGATGATTTTCTTGAACTCGGCGTCGGGCTTCGACTGGATTTCTTTGGAGCCCAGGGGGTGCATGGTTACGTTGAACATTTTGGCGATGGCGGCTTTGCCTTCGCCGTTTGGTCCATGGCAGCCCTGGCACTTGGCGGTGAAGATTGGCTTGCCTTCCGGTGCGCCGGCGATTAGGAGGCCTACGGAGGCGGCCAGAGAGGCGATTAAGAGTGCAGTTGCTTTCATTAGTATTGTTCTCCCTTTATGAGTTTTGTTCTAACTTCGAGGCGGCGGATCAGGGCCCAGATGGCGATGATGGTGATCCCAATGAAGACCACCGACGCGGCCAGGCCCATCCGTCGTACATCCTTTTCCCGCAGAGCTGCTTCGCCGGCGCGCAGCGTCTCTGCTGCGACGGTCATTCCGGCTACGATCGGCTTGTGCATTTCCTCCGGCTGGAAGGAGTGCATGGCCAGGCGGGCTTTGATCAGGCTTTCGCGGCCGTCGTTGAGGCGCAATTGCGCTTCCGACACTTCCATGCCGTACTTGTCGGCACGAGCGAGAACGGTTTCCGATTGCCGCAGCGCGGTGTCCAACCCATCGATCCACTGGGCCATCTGCGTTGCCGCTTTCCCGCCGGGCGTATCGGCCTCATGGCAGGTCACACAGACCGCTTTTGGACCGGCCAGCATCGCGGTGGACGGCTTGTGGATGGCGTGGTTGCTGTGGCACACGATGCAGCCGCCGCCACCGGACGCAGCCGAGAAGATAGGTTGATGAACGCTTTTTTCGTATAGCTGCGCGAACAGAACATGGCAATTGCCGCACACCGCCGCAACGGATTCCACTTGCGGAGGCTTGGCTCCGTGGTTGCCGTGGCAGGAGGCGCAATTGGGCGCGGAGAGATCGCCGCGAATTTTCAGTGCGTTCCAGTGGACGCTGGTGCGGTAGCCTTCGAACTGATCGGTGGGGATGCCGTACTTGGCCATTTTCTGCTGGTCGGCGTGGCAACGCGCGCAGGTTTCGGGCAGCCGCAGCGGGTGAACCGGCGAAAGCCCGTCCTTGACCGCGCGGATGTCGTGGACGCTGTGGCAGTCGATGCAAGTGGCGACGGTATCGTCGCCGGCGGCCAGGTGTTTGCCATGGACGCTGGTCTGATACAGCTCGTATTGATCGACGCGCTGCTGCGGGCGGAATTTGCGCATGTAATCGGGACTGCTATGGCAGCGCGCGCAAAGCTTAGGGATGGCGGTACGCGCCACTTTGCCTACGAAACCTTTGGCCTTGCTCATGGCCACCGTAGGATCGTCGCTGGTACGGTCGCCTCCATGGCAATCCGAGCAACTCAATCCGTTCGCGGTATGAACATCGTTCTTGATGAGCAACGCCGGGCGCTGGACGCGGCCGTCCATGACGGAGTGGCACTCGACGCACGTGTCGGGCGTGGCTGCCTGGCCGACTTGGAGCAGGAGAAGGGCGGGCGCCAGAAGTAAGGCGATCTTTATCGATCTCATTTCACGTACCCCAGGACGGTGAACACGGCAAGATAACTGACCAGCACGACGGCCACCCCAGTCACCAGACGGGTTCGAGCTGCGCCATTGCGGTTGACTCCCCAGAAAGGGAGTGCCACGAAAGACAGAGCGAGCAGCCCAAAGCCGAGGATTCCCAGCAGTTCTCCTTCGAAGATCCAAACATGGCTGGGGATGAGCTTCAGCGTGTAGAACTGCGCCAGGAAATACCATTCGGGGCGAATGCCGGCGGGCGCGGAGGCGAACGGATCGGCCTTCTCGCCCAGTTCCCACGGGAAGATGGCGGCGAGGGCTCCCAGCACGGCGAGCGCGAAATACCAAACCATCAATTCGCGCAGGAAGAAATTCGGGAAGAATCTCATCTGCTTCACGCCGGATGGGCCGATCCACGGCGGCGTGCTCATACCTTGCTTCTGGATTAGCAGCACGTGAAAGCCGACCAGGGCCAGTGCGGCGAGCGGAAGAATCATGACGTGAAAGGCGAAGAACCTGGTGAGCGTCGCACCACCCACATCCTCGCCGCCGCGCAAGAGGCGGGCGATGGCCGGTCCGATCAAGGGGGCGCTGGCGGCCACGTCGGTCCCCACCTTGGTGGCGAAGTAGGAGATCTGATTCCAGGGCAGCAGGTAACCGCTGAATCCGAAGCCCAGCATCAAACCCAGCAGCACAATGCCGCTGAGCCAGGTGAGTTCGCGCGGCGGGCGGTAGGCGTGCGTGAACACGACGCTGAACATATGCACGAAGGCGACGAAGATCAGCAGATTGGCCGACCAGCTATGGATGGAGCGGATGAGCCATCCGAACTCGACGCGAGTCATGATGAAGCGCACGCTGTCGAACGCCTCGGCCACGGTGGGGCGGTAATAGAGCATCAGCAGAATGCCGGTGATGAACTGTATGGCAAACAGAAAGAGCGTGATGCCGCCGAAGTAGTACCAGCGCGTGGCGGAGTGGACCGGTATGCGCTTGTGTTCGATCAGCTCGCGGAGAGCGCTGATATCGATTCGTTCTCCGAGCCAGTTCGCCGATTTGGTTTTTATCTCAGTGGCAGACAATTTGATTACCCCCGCCGCGAAATCACAACTTCTTCACCTCGCACGCGAACCTGGAACTCTTCGAGCGGATGGGGCGGAGGGCCGGAGACGACGCGGCCGCTCATGTCGTAGGTGCCATTGTGGCAGGCGCACCAGATTTGACGGCTGGTTTCCTGATACTGCACAGTGCAGTTCAAGTGCGAGCAGACGGCGGAGAACGCTTTCCATTCCGTTTCGTTGACTCGGACGAGGAGAGCGGGCTTGTTTCCGAACTTGACGATTTTGCCGGAGTTCGGCTTCAGCTCCTGGACCTTGCCGGCAACCACCTCATTGACGGCGGCTTCGGAAACGCGCGGCGGATCGAGATAACGAATTACGGGGTAGAAAAACGAAGCCAATGATGCCGCCACCCCTCCGCCGAGCAGCCAGGACATGGCCGATCGCCTGGTTTCGCCGGAGGGAGTTTCCGGCGGGGGCAAGACCGCTGTCTGGCAGTTCGCGCAGTCCCCATGCGAGGAGCATCCATGCTTTTCCATGCATGTGGAGTGGGCATGTGGGCATCCATTTCTCATGGCTGTCGGGAGAAGGCTGCTATGCCAATAGAATGTGTAACTTGCACTTGTGCCTCAGGAGGCCGGAGGGGGCCGCTGTACGACATTATCCTGTCTGAAAAGCGGCCAGTGTCGAAATATCGGACAACGATGGGTGGCGCATCGTGAATGTCAGCCGTGGTCATTCCGAGGTTTTGACAAAACGAAGCCATTGTCCGGGCAAGCCCTTTATTTTGAACTATGTGAGCCGGGGAAGTCAGCAGCAGTCGACCGATTTCCGAGCCACGGAATCACCCTCCTGACGATTGACTTATACACCACGAGTGCGTCGCTACGACCAGTGGCAGGCCGGATGTAGTTGATGCAGATCAAAAGATCGATTTGGTAGTCGCGTGACCGAAGGAGGTTCTTTCTGCTAAGTGGCCGGATGCTCGCACTGAGTAGAGTGGACCTGGGTAAGGGCGGATAAGGGCGAGAGACTGTGGACATTCCGCAAGGAAGGCAATGGATGTATAATCGGGGGCGGTCCCGAGGCCAAGACAGAAAACGCGGGAAAACGTGGCTTCCCGGCTAATTGCTTCACTTTATGAAAGTGCAGGTGCGAAGTGGCCGTATTGGATTGCGAATCAACTTACAATTACACATTTGTATCCGTAAAGGAGAGTGGCTCCGGAACCTCGGAAGCAGCGGCCGAACAGGCTGCGTTGGCGAAGTTTCTCTCGGAAGCGGAAACCACCGCTACAGATGCGGCTCTCAACGATGCAAAGAACCGGTGGACGTGCGCCGACCCCTGCAAACGGCACATCGCCCTGGGCGACCCCAAGTATGCAAAGACAGGCGTCACTCCACCCGTTGCCCCTTCGCTAACGTACACAGTTGAGGTTTCGCTCCAGGTCGCGGTCACCGTAAAGTGCGAGAAGCGCAAAGTTGCAAGTCCCACGGGAACGGCTAAAGCGGACAATCCGGTATCGCATCTCACCATCGCAACGGCAGATCGGGCTATAGCGCTCGGACTTCTCGACGCAGTCGGGAGCAACTTAAGCGGCATCGGACTCGACGTTCAAGTGGTACAGGCGAGTAGCGTCGATGAGCTGTCGGACATTCTCAGTGAAGGCCGCACCGACGCCGTCATTGTTCCCGATCAGGCCGTTGCGCGATTGTCGTCCCTTGGCCTGATTCGACGCTTGGATGACAGTATGGACACGCTTGGCGCGGCGCCGATAGAACTCCAGGGCCACGGTGACTCGGTGGTGGGAGTCTCGGCGGCGCAGTTGGGCTCGGTTGTAACCATTCCTGGGAAGGTCCGCGAGTTGCCGCCCGGGCTCCTTGAGTTGCTCATCGCATTGAGCAGATTTTTTGGGGATGGAGGCGACAAGATTCCCAAGAAGGCACAGCCAGTGAATTCATTCACATGGGAGATTGCAGGCGCCGATTCACTCAGTTCGGCAACCATCGGATGCACTCCTCAGACGTTTCAGGTGCAGTATACGGCGGTGAATGCCAAACTTGTGCACATTATCTGGTCCAAAGACCCGCCACCAGGAACTGCAGCGGTTCCGCGCAGCGCTCTTGACGACAAGGGCGATGCACCGGACGGCAAGGTTCCGAGCACTGCTAGTCTCGATCGGGGCACCTGGAACGTGCCGTTGTGCTCGGTCGGGGCTTACAAAATGACTGTGACCGTGCAATGGCTTTGCACACTGACGAATGTGATCAAGACCGAAACCAAGACGAAGGACATCACTGTAACCGCTTGACGCGCTCCAATTCCGCGCCACGTCCGGGAACTACTCGGACAGGATCGACAACAACGGCTCTTCCTGAGCTGGACCATGCCCATCCAGATCCATATAGCGCGGGTCCAACAAACGGCCGGGTTCCAGATTGCCCATGGCGGAGAGCAGCGTCTCTTTCAAATGCGGATAATCCTTCTCGATTTCGCTGAACAGGCCGCGGATGGATTTGCGCACCGTGCCGGTTCGCTGGGAGCAGCCACACGGCACAATCGGGGCGCCGAGCGATTCCGCAAAACGCGTAGTGATGTCCTCCGTTACGAACGCCAGCGGCCGGATCAGCCGGAATTCCTTGTCGCGGGAGTAGGTGATGGGCGGCAGAGCGCTCACGCGGCCGGTGAACATGGCATTGCGGAGGAAGGATTCGCAGAAATCGTCGGCAGTGTGGCCGAAGGCGATGACGTTGGCGCCCAGGCCGCGCACGATTTCATACACCGCGCGGCGGCGGTATCGGCTACAAAGGTCGCAACCGTGTTCGGGCTGTTCTTTGAGCAGGCGCAGCGAAGGGCGGTCGGTGTGGTACGTCCAGTCGATGCCGCGCTGCTTCAGGTATTCACCGAGCGGCTCGATGGGTCTGAGGAATTTTCCTTGTTCCACCGTAAAGGCGCAAACCGTAAACGCTACGGGCGCGCGTTTCTGCAGCATCAGCAGGGCTTCGAGCAATGTCAGCGAATCCTTGCCGCCGGACAGGGCCACTGCCACGCGGTCGCCATCGCGGATCATCTTGAAGCGGCCGACGGCTTCGCCCACCTTGCGCAATAGTGTTTTTTCGAGGTCCAAGGTTAATTATAGGTGGTGGGCGGTGGGTGGTAGGAGGTAGGCTTGAATTGTGGCTAACGACTTGCGGTTGAATTCCGTCTAATCGGAGAGCAGCATGAGATACTTTGCCGTCCTTTTCGCGTGTTTTTCGTTGCTGGCGCAAGCACCCGCGCGGCGCGCGGATGCACCGGCGCCCAACGGCGTTATCGGAGCAATCATTGGCGAAATTCCTACTCCCAGCGTGAAGCCGGAGGACAAGTGTGCCATCGAGGGTACAGTGGTGAATGCGGTCACCGGCGAAGCGCTGAAGAAGGCTCGGTTGTCCTTGCGTCCGCTGGGCGGGCCGAACGGCGTGCCCTACGGGGCCAACACCGATGGCGCCGGACATTTTCTGATCGATAGTGTCGATCCCGGACGCTATTCCTTCTCGGCGTCGCGCAACGGTTTCGTCTCACAGCAATATTCGCCGACCGGTAGCACGCGCCAAGGCACCACCCTGACTCTGACCAACGGCCAGAAGATTAAGGACCTGACCTTCAAGCTGACTCCGCAGGGTGTCATCGGCGGACGGATTCTGGATGAAGATGGCGACCCGATGGCCAACGTGATGGTGCAAGTGATGGTCTTCGGTTACCAGCGCGGCAAGAAGCAACTGATGAACCGCAACGGCGTCTCGACCGACGATCGCGGCGAATTTCGTATCCACGGACTGGGTCCGGGCAAGTACATCCTGAGCGCCACCTACCAATCGCCCGATATCTTCACGGCCATGGCCGTACGCCCGCCACAAGCGCAACCCGAGTCGGAAGAAGGATACACCACGACGTTCTATCCGAATACCACCAACGCGGAAAACGCCACGCAACTGAACATAACGCCGGGCGCGCAGATCACCGGCCTGAACATGACTCTGGCGCGCGTGCGAACGGTGCGGGTGAAGGGCCACGTGAATGGTTCCTTCCCGAATGCGGGGCGGCGCAACGCCATGGTGATGTTGCTGCCGCGCGATAACACGGGGTTCATGCCGCGCGCCATGGTGCGGGTGCTGGACGCGCAAGGGAATTTCGAACTCCGCGGTGTCGCCCCCGGGTCGTATATGCTGCGGGCGGATTACAACAACGACAACATGCGCTTCAGCGGGCGATTGCAGCTCGATGTCGGCAATTCCAACATCGAAGGCATTGAGCTGAGTTTGTCGCCGCCCGGCGAGCTCAAGGGCAAACTGGTGGTGGAGGAGAATGGCGACCTGGCCGGCACGCGGTTGAACGTCTTGCTGCAGCCGAAACAGAACGGCGCGATGATGGGCAACTCGCGCGCGCAGGTTCAGGACGATCTGAACTTTCAGATGAACAACGTCGGTCCGGATCCTTACGATATCGTGGTGACGAATTTGCCCGAGGGATTCTACCTGAAATCGGTCCGCCTGGGCCAGCAGGATGTCACGGAGACCGGCGTCGATTTCTCGCAGGGCGTGTCGGCGGGCGAGTTGGTGGTGACCATCAATCCGCATGGCGGCCAGATCGACGGTACGGCGCAAAACGACAAAGGCGAAGCGGCCGCCAGCGCGACGGTGACACTGATTCCCGACGAAGCGCATCGCGAGCTGAACTGGCTCTACAAGACTGCGAATACCGATCAGAACGGACATTTCACCATGAAGGGCCTGCGGCCGGGCAAGTATACGATCTACGCCTGGGAAGACATCGAGCAGGGTGCGTATCAGGACGCGGATTTCGTGAAGCCGCACGAGTCATCGGGCGAAAAAGTCACCATCGAGCAAAGTGCGCATTCGACGGTGCAGCTTAAGGTGGTTCCGGCGGAGAAGAGCGGGAACGAGAAGGCCGTCCGGTAGCCGTCGGTGTGAAGCGGCTTAGCGTTTAGTCAGAGATACTAAACTGCAAATAGGGCCGCGAGATTTTGATAATGATATCCCGTGCGTCTTCCACCAGCGTCACCCTTCCGTCGCCGTCTCGGTTTGGCCTCCCGACCGCCCGGAATTCGACATCGACCTTGAAGTACGGGCAGTCCCGGCTGACATAAGTGCGCTGCAGCCCGGTAGAGATCCCACCTTCGGTCGTGAATACCGTTAGGAGCGCCTCTCGCGTCATGCCGGGCTTGATGGTCTGCATTCGTTTCAAAGCCTCGGCTACCCAACCCACGTGTTCCTGAGTGGATTGACTTTGTGCCTGAACCGGCTTCGCACCGCTGAGCGATACGGCCGCAAGTAACATGAATACGCGAAATCGTTGCATGAGGGCCTCCCTATTTGCCGTGCATATACAAACACTACTCCGTACAACGGGCCGTTTTACACTGCGTCCTCTGACCGGCGGTAAACTGTGGTTATGCCGCTTTCCGAGCGCATCATCGTCGACCCCGAGATCCTGGCCGGCAAACCTGTTATCCGCGGGACGCGACTGGCGGTCGAGTTCATTCTCTAGCTCCTCGCGGCCGGTCAGTCCGAGAGTGAAATCCTGACCAGCTATCCGGGTCTGACTCGACAGGATATTCTCGCGTGCGTTGCACTCGAACCGATTACTCCGTAAGTTCTGCGCCTCTTATCGATCGCGGCCTTGTTGATTCTGATACGATTTCTCCCGCCGTGGTTTTTCACAAGCTTCGTCCAACTTATGTGAACATGTAAGAAGTATGCCCCCCGAGCGCGCATCTAAGCGCTTCAAATTGGTGCTGATCAAGCCGTCACACTATGATGACGACGGCTACGTCATCCAATGGTTCCGGTCGGCGATTCCATCGAACACCCTAGCCGTGATGTATGGCCTGGCGCTCGATTGCAAGCAGCGGCGCGTGCTTGGTGAGCATGTCGACCTCGAAGTCACCGCTTTTGATGAGACCAATACGCACATCCGCACCAGGCGCATGGCTCGTGACTTGAGCAACGGACGAGGGATGGTGGCGCTGATCGGCGTGCAGTCGAACCAGTTTCCACGAGCTATGGCCATCGCGCGCGAGTTGCGCGAGGCCGGCGTTCCGGTGTGCATCGGCGGATTTCACGTGTCAGGTTGTCTGGCGATGCTGCCCGAGGTTCCCGTCGAGCTCAAAGAGGCCATGGACCTCGGCGTCTCGCTGTTCGCCGGCGAGGCCGAAGGGCGATTCGAGGACGTGGTGCGCGACGCCTGGCGAGGCACGCTGCAGCCGCTCTACAACTACATGGACGATCTGCCGTCGCTTGCGGGCGTGCCCATGCCCGTGCTTCCGGCCACGCGCATCAAGCGGACCAGCGGCAAGCTCACCAGTTTCGATTCCGGCCGCGGCTGCCCGTTCCTGTGCTCCTTCTGCACCATCATCAATGTGCAAGGGCGCAAGTCGCGCCGGCGCTCGGCGGAGGAAGTGGAGCAGATTGTCCGCTACAACCTGGCGCAGGGCATCAACCGCTTCTTCATCACCGACGATAATTTCGCGCGCAACACGGATTGGGAAAAGGTTTTCGACCGCCTGATCCACATGCGCGAGCAGGAAAGGCTCAACATCAAATTCGTCATCCAGGTGGACACCATGTGCCATCGGCTGCCGCACTTTATCTCGAAGGCGGGCCGCGCCGGTGTGAACCGCGTGTTCATTGGCCTGGAGAGTATTAACCCCGATAGCCTGATGGGCGCGCGCAAGAAGCAGAATAAGGTCGCCGAGTATCGCAAGATGCTGCTGGAATGGAAGAGCGTCGGCGCCATCGTGTTCGCGGGTTACATCATCGGCTTCCCCACGGACACGCCCGAATCGGTGGTGCGCGATATCCGGACCATCCAGCGCGAGTTGCCGATCGACTTGTTGGAACCGCATTGCCTGACTCCGCTGCCCGGCTCCGAGGATCATCTGAAACTGTACAAGGCGGGCGCGTATCTCGATCCGGATTTGAATAAATACGATCTGGAGCACGTCACCACCACGCATCCGACGATGTCCAAGGAACAGTGGGAGAACCTGTATCGCGTGGCCTGGGAGACTTTTTATTCCGCCGATCATCTGAAGACGGTGATGCGTCGTGCGGCGGCGACGAAAATCAACGCGGGCAACATGCTGTTCCTGCTGCTCTGGTATTACGCCTGCGACGCGCTGGAAAAAGTGGACCCGCTGCAAGGCGGTTATCTGCGGCGCAAGTATCGCAAGGACCGGCGGCCGGGAATGCCGATCGAAAGCCGCTGGATTTTTTATCCGAGGTATGTTCTCGATTTGATCGCCAAGCACGTGAAGCTGATCGGCATGATCTGGCGCTTCGGAAGATTCCGGTATCAGTTGAAGAGCGATCCGCAGGCGGCGAGTTATACCGATCGCGCGCTGACGCCCGTGGCGGCGGGGGAGTTGGAGCCGTTGGAGGCTTTCAACATCCTGGAGCCGGTTGGGGCAAGCCCGACATTTCCAACACGCGAAGACTAAAATCCGTGCCACTTCCAGAACTTGTCAGCAAGTGGTGGCACATGCTTTAGAGGTTGCTGAAAAAAGGGCTTTCCAGGCTGAAGCCCAATGCCGTTAAGTTTTCCGGCCGGCTCGGAAATCAAACATTTCACAGTGCTAATGTTGGTCACTGAAATATCAGATGCGACAAAAGCAATCCACCGAGCGTCGGCACGAGTGCCGACGCGGCACGCAGGAGTGCG
>DASQGY010000265.1:0-49602 GCA_035632375.1 Bryobacteraceae bacterium
GTATGCTAGTTGGCGGTGGACAGCGCTGCCTGTCACCGGTTTTGCTGTCCCCGGTTTTGCTGTCCCCGGTTTTTCTGGCCTGTAGCATGACGAACCCCCACCTCAACCACAGCGTGCGGTTGCCCGATAAACCCAAACAAAAGAAGACGGCGGCGCCAGCCGCATTCCACCCCTAACACCTAGCACCTAACACCTAACACCTGCTTGCATCTCCTGATCCTTATACTGCAACTGATAAAGCTTCCAATAAATCCCCCGCACCGCCAGCAACTCCTGATGCGTCCCCATCTCCCGCAGCTTCCCCTTATGCATCACCAGAATCCGGTCCGCCCGCTGAATCGTCGACAACCGGTGCGCAATCACAATCGACGTGCGCCCCTCCACCAGCCGGCTCAGCGCCTCCCGTATCCGCAACTCCGTCTCCGTATCCACGCTCGACGTCGCCTCATCCAAAATCAAATACCGCGGATTATGCGCCAGCGCCCGCGCGAAACTGATGAGCTGCTTCTGCCCGGTGGAAAATCCCGAGCCGCGCTCCCGCACCGGTTGCTCGAAACCCTCCGGCAGGCTCTCAACGAAATCCAGCAGATTCACCCGCGCCGCCGCTTCCGAAATCTGGTCGTCGGCAATCCCCGAAGTCCCCAGCCGGATGTTCCCAGCCACAGTCCCAGTAAACAAGTGCGGATCTTGCAGCACCACTCCAAAATGCCGCCGCAGTTCGCCCAGATCGAAATCCCGAATGTCGACACCACCAATCCGGATCGCCCCGCGCTGCACCTCGTAGAAGCGCAGAAGCAAGCTAGTCAGCGTGGTCTTCCCCGCCCCAGTATGTCCGACTACGGCCATCGTCTCGCCCGGCTCAATCCGGAAGCTCACGTCCTGCAGCACCCAATCCTCGCCCTTGTACGCGAACCAGACACGATCGAATTCGATGGCCGCGCGGCCCTCCGGAACAGGCTTCGGCTGCGCGGCCGACCGTATCTCCACCGGCGTGTCCAGCAGCTTGAACACTCGCTCGGACGCCGCCATGGCCGATTGCAAAATGTTGTACTTCTCGCTCAAATCCTGAATCGGCCGAAAGAATCGCAGGCCGTATTGGAAGAACGCCACCAGCACGCCCAGCGTCAGCGCGCCGCTGCGAATCCGGAACCCGCCGTATGCCAGCAGCATTCCCAGCGCCAGCATGCTCAGGAACTCTATAACCGGATAGAACCATCCGTAAGCCGTAATCGCGTCCTTGAACGCTTCCATATGATCGCGATTGATGCGCTCGAATTCCGCGCGGCTCTTGGCCTCGCGATTGAAGAGCTGCAGCACCGCGATCCCGTTGATGTGCTCCTGCAGGTAGGAATTGATCCGCGCGATGGCCACGCGAATCCGCCGGTAGCTCTGTTGCACATATCTCCGGAAATGCATGGTCACCAGCACCACCAGCGGTATCACCGCGGCCAGAAACCCGGTCATCCCCGGGCTCAACTTCAGCATCGCCAGCAGCACGAAAGCCAGGATCAGAAGATCGCCCAGGATCATCAGCAGCCCGGAGGAGAACAGCTCATTCAGCGCATCCACGTCGGTGGTAAGCCGCGTCACCAGTCGCCCTACCGGATTGCGGTCATAGAACGCCACATCGATCCGCTGCAGATGATCCATCAACTGCCGCCGCAGGTCGAACATGGCCTTCTGCCCCACCCACTGCATCAGGTACTGCTCGCCGAAATCGCACAGCATCCCGGCAATCAGCGCCAGCAGGTAGACCAGCGAAATTTGCGCGAGGCCGGTCCACGGATTGCTCGACAGGTAGTTATCGAACATCTTGATGGATTGTCCAGCGGGCGCCAGGTACTTGTCGATAGCCAACTTGGTGAGCAGCGGCCCGAGAACCTGTAGCGCCGCAGTGCCGAATAACAAAAGGAGCGCGATGAGAACTTCCGCCCGGTACGGCCGGACATACGCCAGCAGCCGCCGCATCAGACGCCCGTCGTACGCTTTGCCTAAAACCTCTTCTTCCACCGTAATTCCAGTTTACCCGCTCCCTCGCTTGTTACAGTGGATGCGTGGATGGCGTCATCGTTGTCGACAAACCGGAAGGCATCACCTCGCACGATGTAGTGAACCGCGTGCGGCGGTTAGCCGACACACGCAAGGTCGGGCATCTCGGAACACTCGATCCCATGGCCACCGGCGTGCTGCCGCTGGTGATCGGTCGCGCAACGCGCCTGGCCCAGTTCTTCGCCACCGGTGAAAAGAAATACGAGGCCCGCATCCGCTTCGGCTGGGCCACCGATACTTACGATCGCGAAGGGACGCCGATCTCCGACGCCGTCGAGCCGCACTTCACACGCGAGGAACTGGAAGCGGCGCTCGCGCCCTTCCGCGGCATCATTCTCCAGACGCCGCCGCCGTATTCGGCGAAGAAGGTCGCAGGCACGCCGGCCTACAAGTTGGCACGCAAGCAGATTGCCGTGGAGTTGGCGCCGGTGGAAGTGCACGTTTTCAAGTTGGAGTTGGTGGCGTTCGACGGCCCGACTGCACAAGTACACGTGCACTGTTCCGCTGGAACCTATCTGCGCAGCATCGCCCACGAGGCCGGCCAGCGCCTGGGTTGCGGCGCGTTTCTCGATGCGCTCCGCCGCACTGCCTCCGGCGAATTCACCACGGAGATCGCGCACCCGTTAGAGAGGCTCCAGGAACTCGCAAGTGCCGGACGCCTCGAAGAAGCGCTGATCCCGCCCACGCAGCTTCTGCCAGAATTCCCAAACGCTCCCGTGGACGCGCTTACCGCCGGCCAAATCCGCCAAGGTAAGGATTTCCGCCTCTCTCCGTTCACCGCCCGCCACGGCGCGAAGTTCGTCAAAGCCATCAGCCAGGAGGGAGAGTTGATTGCCATCGGCGAGGCGCGGCTCCCGCAGCTCTATCATCCGATTCTGGTCTTGTGAAGCAAGTTTAATCGCCGAAACCCGAGTCCTGAAGGACATCTGGTTGGTTTAACATGCAAGAGTGCGTTTCCGTCTCGCAGCTTTGTTGGTCCTCGGTGTGTGCCGCGTTTGGACACAAGATGGCGATCAGCCAACGCCCAAAGTCGAGCCCAAGTATGACGAGACGTTTTCGGGCACAATCGTGGAGCTTTCGGCGGAAAAGCTGACCGTTGCGCGCAGCATTCTGGGCAAGCCGCCGGAGAAACGCACGTTTGCAATCCAGCCCGATACGCGGATCGAAGGAAAGCTGCGGGTCAAGCTGAAAGTCACGGTTGGATTCGTCACTACCGCCGACGGCGATGTCGCCCGGCTGATCGTGGCGCGCCCTCACAAGGAATAGCTACTTCTTTTTCTTCTTCTTCGCCGCCCAGCCCTCTTTCAACACCTGCCGCGAGCGGCCTAGCGCGAGCGCGCCTGGCGGAACGGCATCCGTGATCACCGAACCGGCGCCAATGTAGCTGCCGTCGCCGATCTCCACCGGCGCAACCAAGGTGGCGTTGCTGCCGATGAACGCCTCTTTGCCGATGACGGTGTGATGTTTATTGACGCCGTCGTAGTTGCAGGTGATGGTGCCTGCACCAATATTCGATTTGTCGCCAACCTGGCTGTCGCCGAGATAAGCCAGATGATTGGCTTTCGCGCCCGCTCCGAACTGCGTGTTTTTCAGCTCCACGAAGTTGCCGATCCGTGCCCCCGCGCCAATCCGGTTGCCGTTGCGCAATCGCGCAAACGGTCCCACCTTCACGCCCGACTCGAGCTGCGAATCCGAGACCGAGGTAAAGGGCGCGATGTGCACCCCATCGGCCAGTTTCGAATTCTCAACGATGGAACAAGCGCCGATATGGCAATCCTCGCCGAGGATGGTTCGCCCCAGGATCTGCGCGAACGGTTCGACGATCGAATCGCGGCCGATCTCCACCGAATCATCGATAGTCACCGTCTCCGGCTTCTCAATGGTCACGCCGTCGAGCATTAATTGGTGCGCCTTGCGCTCGCGGAAAGCCCGATCCACCAGCGCCAGCTCCGCGCGCGTATTGATCCCCAGCACTTCGTTCGAGTCCGCCACTTCCATGGCCGCCACCCAGTGTCCAGCGCGATTCAGAATCTCCACCATATCGGTGAGATAGTATTCGCGCGCCGGATTGTCCGTTCCAATCTGAGTAATGTATTTCCAAAGCAGATCGGCGCGGAAACAGTAAATTCCGGAGTTGATGAATGGTATGGCCAACTGCTCCGGCGTCGCCGCCTTGTGTTCCACGATGGCCTTCAACTCGCCGCGTTCACCGAATACCATCCGGCCATACCCGGCAGGATCGTCCAGCTTGGCTGTGATCACGGTGCACGCAGCATCGGAATTCGCCTGACGATCCACCAGCTCCCGCACGGTATCGGCCGACAACAAGGGGCAGTCGCCATAGAGAACTGCGACCAGTCCGCCTTGTGCAGCAAGACTGTCCCGGCACAACAACAACGCATGTCCTGTGCCCTTCTGTTCCGCCTGAAGGACGAATCGCACATCGGAGGAACCAAGCAGCGCCTTCACCTGGTCCGCTTGATGGCCGACTACGACGGTGATGTGATCGGCCGAGGTGACGCTCAGAGCCGTGCGGACCACTTGCTCGATAAGCGTGAGTCCACCGGCGCGGTGCAAGACCTTGGCGCGCTTCGATTTCATGCGCGTGCCCAAGCCCGCTGCAAGGATCACCACGTTGACCATTGAGTTCATTTGGCTCCGAGGACCCGGACTCTGCGGCGTGCGGCGCGGCCTCGACGCGCCAACTCCATGGCGATCTCGGCCGTAGCCCTCGGATCGTGCCGCACGATGTCTCCATCGGCGAGCAGATCGGCGGCCATCACCTGCATGCCCATCTCCGCCATCCGGTCGACATCGTTCATCACCGATTGCGCCTCTTCGGCGGCGTACTTCCGCCGCTGCCGTGCAGTGATGGCGCGGGTGTTCACCACCACCACGTCGAACAACTTCATCCCGGCGTGGCGCTGGATGGCGTCGACATGGTCGGAAGCGCGGAAGCCGATGGTCTCGCCCGGCTGCCACATCAGGTTCACGAAGTAAGCGCGCAGGGCCCGGCTCCGGCGAATCGCTTCCGGAATCCCCTGGACTAGAACATTGGGCACCAGGCTGGTGAACAGCGACCCGGGGCCGAACGTGATCAGATCGGCTTGTTCGATAGCTTCGAGTGTTTCGGGAAGCGGCTTACAGGTCCGCGGCCGCAATCGGATGCGGCGGATACGGGCGCGGCTCTTGCTGATCTTGGTCTCGCCGGCGACGATGCGTCCATTGTCCAGCTCGGCTTCCAGGATGACGTTAGCGTCAGTGGAAGGATAGATGCGTCCCAGGCTGGCCAGGACCTCCGAGGAGACCTTGACGGCCTGGGTAAAATCGCCGGTCAGATTGGTGAGCGCGGTGAGGAAGAGGTTTCCGAAGCTATGCCCCTTCAATCCCCGGCCCTCGGCAAACCGGTACTGGAACAGCTTCGAGAGCAGCGCTTCATCTTCCGAGAGCGCCACCATGCAGTTGCGAATGTCGCCGGGCGCCAGGACATCGAACTCGCGGCGCAGGCGTCCCGAGCTGCCGCCGTCGTCGGTGACGGTGACCACCGCGGTGATGTCGGCCTCGCGCGGCTCCTGGGCGTAGCGCTTCAAGCCGTGGAGCAGCGTGGATAGGCCGGTACCGCCGCCAATTGCCACTATCCGCAGGGGTTCCATCACTTATAGCATCGCAGGTTCTTCACCGGGGGATGGTTAACCATCGGCACTCCGGGACGAGAACTTGAGCGATAGCAGTAACGTACCTGTAGCCGGTGAAAAATCTCACAGGGAAGCGGGGCGGATTCGCTCAGGCGGCGGGTTGGTCGTCCTCGTCGTAGGCGGAGACGGATTCCAGGTCTTCGGCTTCGAACACCTGGTCGCAATCCAAGCAGCGGACGTAATCAACGCCGTCGCGTCTCGCGAGAACCTCGGTACGAGTATGCGTGCAGGGCTGCATAAATGGAGATTAGAACCATTCTAAGCATGTCAAATCCCTTGTCAAGCCCCCTATTGGCGGGGTAGGCCGGGCGTCGAGCCTAGCCCCGGAGCGTGCGCCACTGGGCGAGCGTTCCTGGGGGCGGATCGAAGAGATCTCTTAGAGCTGTTTCACATCAAGGTTCGGGATCATCTGGAAGTGCCGGAGGTTGTGGGTCATGACTGCGTAGCCAAGATCCAATGCCGATACGCCGATCAGGAGATCCTGGAAGGCTATCCGGATGCCGTGGATTTGCTGTTCGGCATCGATGCGGCCCGCTTTGCGTGCCAACTGCGTGGTGATCGGATAGACGGGGACGTTGCGGATGAGATCATCCAGAAACTGCCCTCGACGTGTAGCTTGCGCGGGATCCTTGGCTCGCCAGATTCCATGCTCCAGTTCCATCACGCTCACTACCGACAGCGCGACCTCTTCAGGTCCGGTGAGTTCGCGAATCGCCCTCAGCATGCCCACCACCGGCAAGCGGCGTCGCTCAGCCGCTATCGCTATGCTCGAATCCAGAATCAGTCCCATGCCGGCGGGTCGAGCGGTTCGCGATGACTGTCGATAATGTCTTCGAGATCTTTGGCGAAATCTTCATCCAAAGTTGCGTGCGAGCCGCCCGCCTCGGCCAAGGCGATGCATTCATCGATAGCACGGCCGCGGAACTGCGGGGCTTTTATTACAGCCACAGGCTTTGCATCTCGCTCTACGATAACCTCGACGCCTTGTCCCACTCTCTCCAGCACAGCGTGGAGGTCACGCGCCAAATCGGCCTCGCTCATGTGGACTTGCGCCATATCTTCGATCATACGCTTTCACGCACAGGGGATTCCAGTTTCTCCGCAACTCGACATGGATTCTGTTTTTTGTTTGCAACAATTCCGTGCTAAACTGTTTTCGGTGCTTACGGACTTCGACAGAGCTCGCGTCGAACGGTTCAAAGAAGCGACAGAGAACAAGCTGCGCGATGTCCGCTGCCCGGATCATCACCAGCAGCCCCGCCTGCGCTTTCATGGCGAATCGCTGCGCGAAGTCAGTATCTCCTTGAGCGGATGCTGCGACAAACTGATGGCGCTGGCCAATGCCAGGATCGGCTCGTCGTGGATCGACGACGCATCCAGCAAAGCTTCGTAACGCATCGTTTTGCCGAGGCTCCGCTCCCTCAGAAGCCGTGAAACCATCGGTAACCGCTTCCTTGAGGGAGCGCTGAGCCCAGGCTCTAGACTAGCCCTTGCGACTCATGAGAGATATGTAGACCCTCCGTCACCTTCCCGATAGCAGAGTAGGCGGGAGTTGCAGTAGGCCCGCCCCAAGGAACGTATGGCTCACACGTTGAGTCACAGCCGGACGTTTGTTCTTACACTCTTCCTCGCCCCCATGCTTTTGGCGGCGCAGGAGAAGCCGGGTTTTGACGCAAATCTCAGAAGCGGAGTGGCCGCCGTGACGGACGGCAACTACGGGGAAGCCCTCAATTGGTTGACCGCGGCTGCTGAACAGGCAAAGGCTCTTCCACCACTGGACATCCGGCAGGCAAAGAGCGCGTACATGCTCGCCATGACGTACCAATACCTGGGGCGTCTGGACCGCGCGGAGCCGCTGTATCTGGAAGCACAGAGGGTTCTCGACACCGGCCGGAGCGGCGGTGGCGATCTATTGGCGTTCACGCTGGACGGCCTGGGGCAAATTCGCTTCGATCAGCAGCGGTGGGCTGAGGCAGAAGCGCTGCTGCGTGAATCGGCCGATCTGTGCAAACGGTCGCACGGCGAAAATACACCTTGCGCCGTGAATGCCACCCTACACCTCGGCGAGATTTACGCGGCGGAGGGCCGGCTGGCAGACGCAGCGGATATCTTCCGCAACGCCATCGCCGCGATTCGTGCGAACTCATCTTCTCCCGCGGGCATGCTGGCGGCAGCATTGAGAAACCTGGCCAACATCTATATGACGGAGGGGCGTTATGCGTCCGCCGAGCCGCTTCTAACTGAGGCCCTGGAGCTGGCGCGTCGGCTGGGCGAATCGAACCCGGTAGTAGGGGACACGTTGCTGATGCTGGGTCGGTTGCACAGGCTGGAACATCAATCGGCCCAGGCGGAGCCCCTGCTCCGGAAGGCGATCCGGATCTTTGAAACATCCGGGGACCGATCCCTGCCCGGCGCCTTGAACGAACTGGGTTTGCTGGCCATCGACGAGGGAAAATTCCAAACGGCGAAAGAACTGTTGGAGCGCAGCCTCTCAATCTACAGCAAGGTGCTGGGGCCGGAGAATGTCCTGTTAACAATGATGCAAATCGAACTCGCGGAGGCCAATTTGGGCGAGCGCAACGTCTCGCGGGCGGAGTCGCTGGTCCAATCGGCTCTGGCGAAAGAACGGCAGATCGAAAGCTCGCCCTACGCCCTGGCCTGGCTGCACATGGTTGCCGGACGAGTAGCCGAGGAACGGCATAGGAGCGCCGAGGCCGATGTACACTACCGGCGGGCGATCATACTCTACCGGCAGATTGCTGGAAGCAGCCATCCGGACCTCCTGGAGGCTGAGCGCCGATACGCCCGGTTCGCCAAAGGGTTGCGCCGGTCCAACGGCGGCCGTTAGCTCGCGCGAGCCAGAATGCGGCGCACGCCTTCGCGAAATGCATCGGCCGGGGTAAGCATGCTCACCACCAGGAAAGCCTCGCTCGCGAAGTCGAAGTAGAAGCCCGGTTGCACCAGGACGTTGTCTTCGGCCAGCAGCACGAGGGCCCACTCTTCCTCCGTTCGAATTCTAGGAGCTTGCAACGTCGCATACCAACCGCCTTCAAGATTGAGCTCCCGCCACGGTGAGCCGGCGCCGATCTGGCTTCGCAAAAACTCCAGGTTCCCGCGCACACGGCTGCGAATTTGTTCCTGAATTCCGTGACGGGCCTCCAGCAAAGCAGCGGCGGCGCACTGCACGGGCGTGCCCACCGATAAGTACGTGTCGGCGATCAGTTCCAAGCGGTGTAGCGCTTCCCCCCGCTCCCGCTCCGGACCACTCGCAACAATCCAGCCCAGTTTCATTTGCGGTAACCCGGCGATCTTGGACAGCCCGCTCAAGGAGAACGTCAACACCTCCCGGACATCCACCAGCGATCGTACCCGGAGCGTGTCATCCCCGATGGCGTAATCGGAGAAAACTTCATCGGAAATAATCGCCATCCCATGATCGCGGCACAGTTCGATCAATTGTGCGAGCTCGCCCTGCTTCACAAACGAGCCGGTGGGATTGTTCGGATTCACCAGCACAACAGCCCGCGTCCGCGGCGCGATCAGCCGGCGCAGGGCATCGAAGTCGATGTGCCAGCTACCGTCGTAAGCCAGTGGATACTGGACCGGCCGTACCGACTCCAATGCCGCCAAAAACTCGAAGAGCGGATAGGAGGGGCGCGGCGTCAGTACTTCGCTGCCAGGATCGCAGAGCAGCTTGAACAGAAATGCATAGGCATCGCTAGTGCTGGAGGTGAGCAGGATTCTCTCGGGATCCACACGCCCGGAATAGTATGAGGCGACTGCGGTGCGAGCGGCCGGGAGTCCAGCCGGCGCAGGCTCGTAGCGCAGCGCCTTGGGGTCAGCCAGCGCGGCGAGGATCGTTTCGGTGGGATAGGCGAATCCGGCAGCAGTGGGATTGGACTCGGTAAGGTCGAAGATTCGAACCCCGGCAGCTCGTTTCTCTTCAAGCAGTCTGGTGATCGGGTTGGTCGCCAGGTTCCAATCGAGCCGCGAAGAGAACATACCCGCGAGTGTACTTCAGGTGGCATGAAGGGGCGCGCCGACTGCCCATCGGCGCGCAAATGCGGGGATAACAACCAACTCTAATTCGGACTCACTGGAACGTTGCTCTGGCTCTTGGGCGTGCTTGCACCGCGATGAGTGCCAGTGCGAGCGCGATGCGAACCGCTGCTGGTGCGATGCGTACCAGAACTGCTGCGGTGGGATGTAGCGCTGCGCGAGTGCGACGAAGCGGCATGACTCTTGCTACCTCCACCGCCACTCTTCTTCGTGCTGGCGAACGCGGAAGAGACGCCGAACAATAGGGATCCTGCAAGAATACCGGACAAAAGGATTTTCATGAACTAGCAGTGTCCGGCGCAACGGAAAAATCGCAGGAGAAGTTACGCCAGCGCAAAGTGGAAGGGATTGCCGTCTTCCCGCCGGAGCAGCTTCTTCGGCGCCACAATCCGACTTGCCGGCACGCTCACCAGGACTTGTGAGTCCTCCCAAGGCGCTGGATAAAGGGTCACCGCCGCTCCTGACTGGCCGGCCTCCAGCTCCCGCGCTTCGTCCGCCGTCACGAACCCAAGCAGGAAAACGACCCCGTCGGCCAGTTTGTGAATCTCAAAACTGTGATAGGAATGGCCGGCGAAGACCGGAACCTCGTCCTGTCCGGGAGCATAGGCGAATCCATAGACCCCCACTGGCAGCCGCGTAACCGAAAACCCTTCTTCATCCGGCTGCAGAGGCCGCACTTGATGACGAACGCGCAAAGCTTCGGGAGTTAGAGATTGCGTGGAGCTGCTCATGAGTCTGCTTCTGTTCGGTAAAATAACACATAGAATTCCCAATATGCCAGCCATCACCAACGCACCCCCGGACACGGCAGTGGACACTCTGCCCCCGGTTCCACTGACCATTGAAGGCGCAAGCATGCTGCATCAGATGATGCGCGTGCGTTGGACGGCATGGAAGGCTCTGCCCTCCGAACGGCGCACGGAAATCGCTGGGGAAGCGGCCGCCGCGCTCGGCACGATGGAAGGCGATTCGGAAGGGCAAAGCGCCCTGTTTTCGCTGCTCGGACACAAGGGCGACCTGATCCTGGTACACTTTCGCCGATCGTTCGACGAGCTGGGCGCCGCCGAGAGACAGATCTCGCAACTTGCCCTGTGGGAATATCTGGAACCTACCGGATCGTATCTTTCGGTAGTGGAGCTCGGTCTCTACGAATCCAGCCGGAAGACTTACCAGTCGCTCGCCTCGCAGGGGGTTGTTCCCTTCTCTCCGGAATGGAACGCCGGAATCGAAGAGGAGCTGGCCCGGCAGCGGAAGGCCATGGGCCCGCGTCTCTACCCGGAGATGCCGCCGCACAAATATCTCTGTTTTTATCCCATGGATCGCAAGCGTGGCGAATTGAAGAACTGGTATCAGCTCTCAATGGCTGAGCGCCAGCGCCAGATGCATGAGCACGGCATGATCGGCCGGCGATATGCGGGAGCGGTGAAGCAGATCATCTCCGGCTCCATCGGCTTCGACGATTGGGAGTGGGGCGTCGACCTCTTCGCAGACGATCCTCTGGTGTTCAAGAAACTGATCTATGAAATGCGCTTCGACGAAGTCAGCGCGGTTTACGCGCTGTTTGGCCCGTTTTACGTGGGGATCCGTTGTCCGGCGGCGGAGCTGAGCCAGTGGCTGGGGACGTAGCCTTTTTCGCATCGGCGGCGGCACCGGCACTGTCTCCCAGAGCTCTCCGCGCTACGGAACGATTCTGGTACGCATTAGTGTAGTTCGGATCGATCGCGATCGCCTGGCTGAAATCGGCCTCGGCATGCTTGTAGTCCTTCTTCCTGAGGTACGCATAGCCGCGCGCGTTATAGGCTTTGGCAAAGTCCGGCTTCAGACGAATCGCTTCGGTTAGTTTCGCGATCGCTTCCGCGAACTTGCCGGCCGAGTTCAGGTCGCGGCCTTCCAGATTGAGTTGCTCGGCGGAAACTCCCGCTGCCACTGCTGCGGCGGGAGCCTTGGCTGGCTCCGGTTTCGGCGGCGGAGGCGTCGATGCCGCAGGCTTCACCGGCTCGATCTTCGGCGGCTCCGGCTTGCGCGGCTCCACATTCGTTGCTTCCAGCTTCGGTGTCGGCGGCGCGGCCGGAGAAATCACCGGCTTCACTGGCTCTGCGTTCGCCGCTTGGACTTTCGGAGGCAATGGCAGCGACAGTCCCGGTTTGCCGGGCGCCGCGTTTTGCGATTCCGGTTTCGGCGGTGGGGGGGCCGGCGTCACCTGGGCCGTCGCGCTCTCGGCGATCTTACTATCGGTCTTCGCCAGGACATCGGCGGCTTCTTCATAACCCGGCCGCAGCTTGACGGCTTTCAACAGATCCTGCCGTGCTTGGCTGTAATAACCGAGCAGGTAGTAAGCGCTCCCGCGTGCAAACCAGGCCTCCGGCAAATCCGGATTCAACTCAATGGCCTTGGTCCGATCCGCCAGCCCCTTCTCGTGCAGACCAAGCTGGTGATAGGATCCGCCGCGGGCCAAATACGCCTCGGCCAAGTTTGGCGACAGTTTCACCGCTTCTTCGCGATCCGCGAGAGCCTCCGCGTGGCGGCCCTCCTTCACCAAAGCGGCGGCGCGCGCCAGGTAGAGATACGAATCGTTCGGTGTAAACTTCAGTCCCTGGGTGAAATCGGAAATGGCCCGCTCGGTCTCCGCGAGCTTCAGGTGCGCCGCGCCGCGCAAGGCCAGCGCCTTGGTCTCTTTGGGACGCATTCCGAGAACCAGGTTGAAGTCGCTGATGGCGCGGCGGAAGTCGCCGAGCTGGCCCCAGGCAAAGCCGCGGTCGAGGTAGGCCTCCATGTAGTCGGCGCGCAAGCTGATGCTCTGGTCATAGTCCTCGATGGCGTCGCGATAGCGGCCCGCGGCCGCATAAGCGTTGCCACGTTCTTTGATCGGCACCGGGTCGTCGAGCCGCAGTTTGATGCCGTGCGTATAGTCGGCAATGGCCGCGTCGTTCTGCCCCAGGCTGGATTCTACTGCGCCACGGCTGTTGTAAATGGCGGGCGTATCGAGCTTGAGCTCAATGGCGCGATTGTAGTCGCTTAACGCTTTCGCGGGATCGGACGCCTGCCGGTAGATGTCGCCGCGAAGTTGGTAGGCTTCGGGATTATCGGGCTGCAAGCGGATGAGCGCAGTCGCGTCGTCGAGCGCGTGTTGCGAATCGTTGTTGTGCAGCCGGACTTTGGCGCGGTGTTGATAGGCCGGAGCGTTGGCGGGATCGTATTGCAGCGCTTCGGAAAACGCCTTCTCCGCTTCCGGCCAGCGATTGGCTTGCTCATGCCGAAGCCCTTCGCGATACGCCTTCTCCGACTGCTTCGGATTGGCGGCGGGCAGCACGCAAACCGCACCGGCCAAAAGAGCGAGTAAAAAACAACAGCGCATCGAAATGGTTTAGTTTCAGCGTAGCACAGCGCAGGGAAACAGGGAGGAGAGCGCCACAATCGGCGCAAGCCGGGCGCAACATCACGGCGTTTTGCGGCGCGACGGTACCGCGCGATCGCTAGCAAGTGTCCTGCTCGCAGTTATCCTCGCATGGACTGGATTGATATTGGTGTTACTCTTGATAATAAACCGGAAAACGGTCAGACGGTCCTGGACGGGAGGTTTTCATGAAAACTGTCAGGACAAGCGTTGTAACGACGCTTCTGTGTTTGGCGGCGTCGATACTTTCGGCTCAACAGGTATCGGTTCAGAGCAGGCAGCAGGATCTCGATTTCGTCTCGACGCAGTTGCCGAAGCTCCATGCCAACTTTTTCTTTCAACTGACCAGCAGCGATTTCAATCAGGCGGTCCAAACGCTCCAAGGACAGATATCCGCCCTGAATGACCAGGAGTTCTACATCCGGCTAGCGGCACTCGTCGCTCTGCCCGGCGATCCGCACACGGTGTTGTACCTATATCCGGGCTTCACATCGCAAGCGGGGTATCGCGCTTTTCCGCTGACGTTCAAAGCTCTCGACGACGGGATCTTTGTTACGGGCGCGCCGGCGGCATATTCGAAGGCGCTGGGAACGCGCTTGATCGCCGTGAGTGGAAACCCCATAGACGTAGTTTTACAGAAACTCGGAACCGTGATCGCTCACACCAACCAGGAGTGGATTCGGTCAGTTGCGGAACAGTATCTCAGGCAGCAGCAGGTTCTTCAGGGGCTCGATTTGGCGCCGGTGGCGTCCACCACCGAGCTGACCTTCCTGAGTCGAGCCGGCGACCAGTTTACTTTGGCGGTGGGGACGGAGAGCGCTTCCGCCGTACCGTTCCCTTCGTCTTCTCAAGGAGCGTTTCCCGAATATCTTCAGCAGACCAACCTGTACTACTGGTTCACCTACTCCGCGGACCGCCGCTTGCTCTATTTCAAGTACAACTCCTGCGATGACATGCCCGGCTACCCATTTTCCTCCTTTGCCGCAGACGTGCTGAAGGCGATCGACTCGAATCCGGTGGACACTTTCGTTTTTGACTTCCGCGGCAATGGCGGCGGAAATGACGCGTTATGGAGCCCGCTCGTGGAAGGTATCGCTCTGCGCCTGGCAGTCCTAGCGGCTAACTCAAGTTTTCGTATTTATGGAGTCATCGACAAAGGCACCTTTTCCGCCGCTCTTTACGATGCCATGCAGTTGAAGTCCCCGCTGCCTCCGGAGGTCGCGGTTCCCGGCGTGGACACCAGCAAGCTGTTCAGGGTGATTGGCGCGCCAACCGGCGGTCCGACGGGTGGTTATGGCGCGGTGGATAATTTCTGGCTTCCCAGCGGACTCTTCGCCGGCCAGTACTCCACGAAGGCGATTCCTACTCCGGATTACATCCAGCCTGGGCCGGCGTTTCCTCCGGACATTGCCGTGCCGGTGGTCTCCTCCGACTACTTCGCGCGGCACGATCCGGTGTTGGCCGCGATCCTGGCGCGATCCATGAATCCTCCCGCCACGCCGTCGGGGAGCGCCATCGTAGTCAACGGCGCCAGTTTCCGCTCCGAGGACGGAGTTGCCGCGGGATCGTTCGCGTCCATCTTCGGAACCTTCCCGAAAGACGTCGATCAAGTGGTGTTTGGAACGTCGAACGCCTCGATCGGTTATGCCGGCACATCGCAGATCAACGTCGTTGCACCCGCGCCACTTGCGCCTGGGAGCACAACCATTTCGGTGCGCGTCAAGGGCACGGAGGTTGCCAAGGGTACCGTGACCATTACCGCCGGCGGTCCGGGTATTTTCGTGGCGGTGCAGTCCGATCCGTCGCAGCCCGGCGCGATCCTGAATCAAGATTCGAGTGTGAACAGCGCTACGAACCGTGCGCCCAAGTCGTCGATCGTGCAAGTTTACGCGACGGGTTATGGTCCGCTCGATTCGAACAACGCGGCTGCCGTGCAGGTCTACATCGCCGGGACTCCGGCGGCGGTGCAGTATAGTGGTCCGGCTCCCGGATATCCCGGATTATGGCAAATTAACGCGGTTCTGCCGGCCAGCGTCAGCGGTCAGGTTCCGCTGTATATTGCGACGCAGAACATCGCCAGCAATGCGGTCACGATTTGGGTCCAGTGAGGGTTACGAGTCGCGGCCGTAAGGGTAACCCTGGTTAGGATCTGCAATGAAATAACCTGTCCAACCGCTCCCTTGCGGTGACGGCTCAGAAACAGTTACCGAGCCGCCACCGTAAAGGGAGCGGACTTGCTTCACTGGACAGGCACTTAGCCGCCTACCTGGACAAGGCACGCTGGCCGCAGACTGCAAAGATTCTCAAGTCAAGTGGTACAAATCGTCGCGCGCAGCGGAGTTCCCGAGAGTCAGCGGGGCAACTGTACCTGCGCCAGATCGGTGGGAAACGTGATGATCGAAAAATGGGACACGATCCGTCCCAGGAAGCTATCGCGATCCGAGACGCTCACCCACTTCACCAGGGCCGATTCGCCATCTTCGGAGAAGAAGCCGACGCCTCCGCGGCTCAGCCGGCTGTCGGTCCAGGAGCTGACTAGCTGGCCATTCACGGAAGTGAGGAACCGGCTTCCCCGCACGCTGACACGCACGCGGTAATCCACGCCCCGCTCCAGCGTGAGCGGCAGAGGCAGTTCCACGCGCTCCCGTTCGCGGCCGTCCAGCACGACGAAACGAACCAGTCCAGCATTCGGCAATGGGCCCGGCTTGGTGATAATCAGCTTCGTAGCGTAGTAATTTCGCAGATCGGAAGCGCGGAACGCCCAGTCCATGCCCTTGCGCTCGATCTGCCCCATGAATTCCATTTCGTAGTTGGCCAGCGGCGTAGAGGGCTTCCACAACCGCAGCGACGTGGGACGAACTTGTCCGGCATCGGTGGTCCATTCGGAGCCAGCCGATTTGAGACCTTCCCAGTTTCCGAAGCCGGACTTAAAGTCTTCCCGCAGGGTACTCGATGTCTTGCTCTGAATCAGATTGCTCAGGGTCTGCGCGAATCCGCTTTTCCCCGAACGTGGATCTCCATCGGGCAGCGGGGAGACGGATTTCGCCGAGGGCGAACCCATCGGCAACTGCGACAAAGCCAGCAGCAGGAAAACCACTGCCAGCGAAGCAAAGACAGTGGCCGAGTGTCCGGCGCGGCGCTCGCCCTTTTCTTCGGACTTGGGTTGTGTCAGCGCGCGCCAGCTTGTGCCCTGGAACTCGTCGAAGCCGTACAGGTCCTCGGCTTCGCGCAACGCGCGGGCGGAGCCCGACGTCAGCTTACGGCGATGATCCGCGCAACAGAATTGCGAATCTCTAAGCCGTCGCAGGAGCCCGATTTTCTTGCGGCAATATAAACAGCCCATGGCCCGACTAATAAGATGCCCCAGTGTAACAGGTGGGTTTCGCGAAGGGAACGTACTAGGGGAAGAATGTACCAGTGCTGGGAGTTCAAGCGGGATAGCACTAAGCGAATGCCCTTAGACGACCATTTTCGCCCCAAAGAGGGAACCTGGGCGCTACACTTGTCGTATTACCGGGAAAGGTGATTAGAATGCTTACCGTCCAACACTTTGTTCTGATCCCAGTTGCAACGCTGACCCTTTTGACCCTGACCGCCTGCACGGTCGATCTGGAGCCAACCGGTCCCACGCAGACGGAAACCCGTTCGATCGATCTTGATAAGTCCGAGCTGGCTCGTGTGGAATTGAAGATGGGAGCTGGAGAACTGCACGTCCGGGGTGGTTCGCCCAAGCTGATGGAGGGGGAGTTCACCTTCAACCGTCTCCGGCTCAAGCCCGAGGTGCACTACGACGCGAGTGGCTTCCGCAGCAATATCACGGTGGAAGAACCCTCGAATGTGCATCATGGCGGCAACTCGAAGTACCGCTGGGACCTTCGCTTGAACGATGAGAAACCACTGGATCTGGAGGTGCATTTCGGCGCCGGCGAAGGACGCCTGGACATAGGCAGCCTGACGCTGCGCAGCCTGACCGTTCACATGGGCGTCGGCGAATTGCGCGTGGACCTGCGAGGGACGCCCAAGAACAGCTATGACGTGAGCATCCACGGAGGCGTAGGCGAGGTGACGGTTTATCTACCCGAAGGGGTAGGAATTGTCGCCGATGCCAAGGGCGGGATCGGAGGCATCAGTGCGCGGGGATTGCAGAAGCGCAACGGGGAGTATGTCAACGATGCCTATGGGCATGCCAAGACCACGGTACGGTTGGACATCCGCGGCGGGATCGGCGCTATCAATCTGGTTGGCGGGTGAACTCGGACGGTTGGCAAGCCGTTTGCATTTTTGTAGTTAAAGTTTTACATCTAAAGGCTTTAGGGTGAACTGCCGATAAGAGATCTTCAGACGGTGAATCGAACGATCGGGAGCTGAGGACCTTGTCGGACATACAACCATTGGTGTGGGTACTGTGCTTCGTATTCATAGCCGTTCTAATCAGTTACCTGGCCAAACCAAGGAAACGGAAATCACCGGTTTCTTCCAACGTGCTGGACGTTGACGGTCACGTCGATGATCTGTTCGAAACCTCGCCGCTCGGCTATCTGGAGATCGATCAAAAAGGAATCGTCCGCCGGGTCAATCGGCGGGAATGCGAATTGCGGGGACTGGCGGTGCGCGAAATGGTGGGGAAGCATTCCGCGGACCTCATCTCTCCTTCCGAGCGGCAGCGGTATCGCGACCAAGTGGAGCGGCGGATGTCCGGGCAGGTGGCGCTGGTGCCGTATCAACGCAAGTATGTCCGTCCGGACGGAACCATGGTCGCGGTGGAACTGCACGAGCAGTTGATGCGCAGCGCCAGCGGGCATGTGGTGGGCATGCGGATCGCCGCATTGGACGTCACCGAACGAAAGAAAAGCGAGGACGAGGCGTACCAGACCGCCACCGAACTGCGCGCGCTGTTCCAGGCGTTTCCCGATTTGTTCCTTCGCCTGGATCGCGAAGCCAATGTTCTCGATTGCAAGGGCGGCCAGAGTTCCGACCCGTTTCTTTCTCCGGAACGCTTCACCAACCGGCGGCTGCCGGAAATCCTGAAGCCGGAGGTGATCGCGCAGTTCCGGGAGGCGCAGGACAAGGTTCGCAAGACCAACGCGGTGGAGATGGTGGAGTTCACACTCGAAGGCCGGCAAGGTCCCCAGACCTACGAAACGCGCATGTTGCCGCTCAATTGGGACCAGTGGATCGCCGTGGTGCGCAACATTACGGCCCGAAAGGCCGCCGAGAAGAAACTGCGGGAATATGCGCAGGAGCTGGAACGCAAGAATGAAGAACTGGAATCGGCGTTGGTAACTACGCGCGAAGCCACGCAACTCAAAAGCCGCTTCCTGGCCAACATGAGCCACGAGATCCGCACGCCGATGAACGGCGTTCTAGGAATGACCGACTTTCTACTGGCCACCGGTCTCAATGGAGAGCAGCGCGAGTATGCCGAATCCATCAAGCGTTCGGCCGATGCTCTTCTCTCGCTGATCAACGATATTCTGGACCTTTCGAAGATCGAAGCCGGCAAGCTGCGGTTGGACCGGACTCCCTTTTATCTTGCTGCGACGATCCAGCAAACGGCCTCGCTGTTTGCGCTGGAAGCCCAAACCAAGGGATTGGAGTTCAGTTGCTGCCTTCCGCCGAGGCTGCCCGAGGTTGCCGTGGGCGATGCCGGCCGGCTTCGCCAAGTGCTCACCAACTTGCTCGGCAACGCGGTGAAGTTCACCGACGCCGGTCAAATCGGCGTAACGGCCGACCTGCAGAGCGAAACGGACGATTCCGTGGTGCTTCGTTTCCTGGTTCACGACACCGGAGTGGGGATCGCTCCCGAACAGCAACTCCGCGTGTTTGAAAGCTTCATTCAGGTGGATGGATCGAGTACGCGGAAGTACGGAGGAACGGGGCTGGGCTTGTCCATCTCCAAACAGTTGGTGGAATTGTTAGGCGGGGAAATGGGAGTGGACAGCGAGTTGGGCGTGGGAAGCCGCTTTTGGTTCACCGCAAAGTTCGCGAAGCCCGCGCCCGGCGAAGCGCCGCCTGAGCCGAGACCGGTTGTGGAGTCGAAACCGTCGCCGCAAGCTGCACCAACGGTGAAGGAGCCGGCTCCCGTCGCCGCTCCGCCTCCCGTTAGCAAGCCAGTTCCGGCCGCAGCCCCTCCGATCGTCGGTGAAAACTTACGGGTCTTGCTGGCCGAAGACAACGAAATCAATCAGCGCATTACCCTTCGGCTATTGCAGAAACTCGGTTTGGCTGCCGACGCTTTCGTGAACGGCAGAGACGCCGTCGAGGCGCTGGAGAAACGAACTTACGACCTGGTGCTGATGGATTGCCAGATGCCAATCATGGACGGCTTCGAAGCGACAGCGATTATTCGCAGCCGCGAAGGGAAGGAGCGGCGCATTCCCATCTGCGCGCTCACCGCCAACGCCATGGAAGGCGACCGCGAACGCTGCCTTGCTGCCGGCATGGACGACTATGTCAGCAAGCCGGTGAGCCTGGACAAGCTCCAGAAGGCGGTAAATCGCTGGATTTACCGGATTGAGGAGCCTGTCGCCGAGGCAAGCGCGGTGGGCCAGGCGCATTAGTAAGCTGGAATTCAAGAACCCGTCGTAAGACAGAATTCATGAATCCAGGAATTCGAGGAATTCAAGAATATGGTGGTTCCGCATCTTCACTCCTGAATTCCTGGATTCTCGAATTCCTGAATTCTTCCCCCTAACGTCTTTCGTCCGGATTGCCGATTAGCGGGGAGTTCGGGAGCCCTATGAGCTACATCGAATACGTCACCTCCGAGCCGGAAGCCGAGAATCTGTTGCCCGATCTCGCCAAGGCCAACCACTTCACCATGGAAGAGCTGACGCTGAACCGCGCCGGCAAAATCGCCGACGGTCAGATGCTCAAACTGGCGGCGAAGGCGATCAAACCCATTCGCACCTCCGGGTCAGTCCTGCTGGGTTGGTTGATATTCCTGTTTGTGATCAAGACCCTCATACCGGACCTGGCCCTGAGGTTGGCGGGAATGTGGCTAGGCAAGAGCCTCGGCGCGCTTTTCGCGGCCATTACTCTGGGATGCGTTATCTCGGTGCTGTTTGGCTTGTGGAACAGCGGGCGGATGACTATTGGATTGCTGTCGGATTTGTCCAAGGGCGTTGCCGCAGTCAAGGAAGGCCGCGTCTCCGTTAGTCGCGACCGGGCCGATATCCAGGGCATGGCCCGTCTGTACGGAGAGAAGGATGAAGTCTACCACTACGTGATCGGCGAGCAGTATTTCGAAGTGGACCAACTGGCGTTCGAAACACTGGCGTCGCGGCAGAACTACCGCCTGTATTATGCTCCGCGCAGCGGGCTGCTGCTGTCCATCGAACCATCTTCGGGCGCACCGCCGAAGCCGAAGCCGGCTGAAACACCGGCCTGAGCAAGCGGCCGCCATTCCTTGTCTTCCTCGTGTTCCTCGTATTCTCCCCCTACACCTCCAACCCCACCGAGCGCATCAAATCCAGCGCGTTGCTCCGTTCCACCACTCCCGGCGCCAGACGATAGTCGAAATGGAGCCGGCTGTTTTCCAGCGTATCGGCGAAGTGTACGTTGATGGCGCGGCCGTGGAGATCTTCGGCGATATGCGCCAGCGCCAGGTCGTGCGTGGTGATCATTCCAATGGCGCCGCGGTCCACCAGCGTTCGCACAATCGCGCTGGCACCGATACGGCGGTCGTGCGAATTGGTGCCGCTCAGCAGTTCGTCCATCAGGAATAGCGCCGGGATGGGGCCACCGGACATGCCGACAATTTCCCGCAGCCGGGTAATTTCGGTGTAGAAGCGGGAACGGCCATCCTGCAGCGAATCGAGTACGCGGATGGAAGCGCCGAGGCGCAGGGGCGAGATGGATAATCGCGTTGCGCGGACCGGAGCGCCGGCCCAGGCCAACACCGCGTTCAATCCCACGGCGCGCAACAGCGTACTCTTCCCCGACATGTTCGAGCCGCTGACGATGAGCAACCGCAAGTCGCCGCCGAGCTTGAGGTTGTTGCGGACGCACTGCGAATCATCCATGAGCGGATGTCCCAGGTCGGCGGCGTCGAACCATCCCTCGGCCACTTCGGCGAGCTCGGGGAACGGATCACGCGGATACTCGTAACTGTACCCAGCCAGCGCGAACAAAGCTTCGAATTCGCCGGCCACCGCGATCCATTCGCGCACATGCGGCCCGGAGATCCTGCGCCACCGCTCGATGGCCATCGCGACTTGCGCGCCCCACAGAGTAGCCATGGCGATGGGCGCGAAGAAAATGTTTCGCTGCCAATCCATGCGAGCCACGAGCCGGCGCAGGTGCCCGATCTGCGCGGAAGCCACTAGTCCGCTGGCGGCAAGGCGGGCGCGCAGGCTCTCCAGCAGCGGAGCGGCGAACCTCTCGCGCTCCAAACGCTCCAGAAGTTTCGCGAATAACGCCAGATCGCGCGATGGAGAGGTGACCGCCGAACTGACGCGCAGAGTCTTCGTGCCCAGCAGGAACCCGTAGCTGAGCTCCACCAGCAGCGTCGCCAGAAACGGTGTTCGCGACCAGATCCGGCTCATGTAAAGCACGAAGGTGAGCACCACCGCTGCACCGAGAATCGGCGCAACCAGGCGTGCGCCCCACGGAAACGCGACAGGTTCCGATTCGGCCCACGCGGCCACTCGATCTGGATCCATGTCGGAACGCACCGCATCGCCGAGCACGGCCAAATCCTCGCGCAAATCGAGCCTCGATCGTAATTCCGCAACGGCCTGCTGCCGCCCAGCCGCTACTTCCCGTGTGGCGGGTGCAAGCAGCCATTGGGCCAGCGTGTTTTCTCCCGGGCGTGTGCGCGCCGTACACAGCAACTCGAACAGCGATCCTTTGCCGAAAATGTCCAGATCCTCCTGGTAGACATGCGCTGGATTGCGGAATCGATCGCCCGTTTCGCCGCGCCCCATCCAACGAGTCTCCAGGCGCGCGATTCCCCGTTCGTAGAATGCCGCGGCGCGCGTCGCCCGCTCCAGGCGATCCACTACCTTGGAATGAACGATAATGAGCGCGCAAAATACCAGCAGCGGAATCACCAGCCACTGCGGCGAGATCACGATGTCGCCAAAGGCGAAGAATGCCATGATGACACCCACGATGCCAACTGCGAGCCGGGCGTTGCCGACACGCCGGAATAGCCTGGTCTCGCGCTCCGTCACCGCGCGGCGTTCGCTCAAGCGGCTTTGATATTCGGCCAGTGGACTCACAATGTTAGGCTAACAGCAGTCATGGACGAAGAGCCGGTCCGGATTCCCATCACGGATGTGTTTGACCTCCATACGGTTCCGCCGCGCGACGTAAAGCCGATTATCGAAGAGTATCTGGAAGAAGCGCATCGGCTTGGACTCAAAGCCTTGCGGATCGTTCACGGCCGTGGAATCGGAGTGCAGCGCGAGATGGTGCGGTCGATTCTGGCGTCCACTCCGTTTGTCGAAAGCTTCGGCGACGCGCCGCTCGAAGCGGGCGGTTGGGGCGCAACAGTGGTCACGCTGCGATGACGCGGATCGAAAAAAATGGAACTCTTTCCCGCCTGGCGGTGAATCTAGAGTATCCGATGCCGGAATCCGCAGCGAACAGCGACGACCAACTGCTCCGGCTGATTTCCTCGGGCGACGAGGCGGGTTTCCTGGCTTTTTACCGGCGGCATCAGGGCGCCGTGTATCGCTTCGCCATGCAGATGAGCGGGAAAACCGAGATCGCCGAAGAGGTGACCCAAGATGTGTTCATGGTGGTGATGGCATCGGCGACGCAATACGACGCCGGCCGTGGATCGGCGGCTGCGTTTCTTTACGGAATCGCTCGAAATTTCGTCATGCGGTGTCTGGAACGGGAGCGGCAGTACATCGCATTATTGGACGATCCGGAAAGTGAGCGCGCAGAGCCGCCATCCACGGAACAAAATGTATTGGACGATCTGACCCGCAACGAGCGGATCGAGTCGTTGCGCAAAGCTGTGCTGGCGTTGCCGCCGGCCTATCGCGAAGTAGTGGTGCTGTGCGATCTGGAAGAGATGGATTACGCCGATGCTGCAGGAGCCCTGGGCTGTGCCGTGGGAACCATCCGGTCGCGATTGCATCGGGCGCGCGCGTTGTTGATGGAAAAAATGCGCGCTGGGGAAAGGTGTGCAGTATGAACGAGAACGAACAAGAGCTACTGGAAGGGCTGCGCGCGCTGGCGGCGGACAGCCCACGGGAGGCGCCCGCGTACGTAGAGAAGCGGTTGCTGGCCGAGTTTCATCGGCGATCCCGGGCGCGCCGGAGAAACCTGTGGTGGATGGCTTCGAGTGCGGCGGCTATCGCAGCGGCGGTCGCGGTGGCGTTGTGGATTCAGCCCGCTCCGCGAAAGGCCGGGCCTACGGTGGCGAAAGTCGTTACTTCTCAGCCGTCCAATGTTGCGACGGCGCCGGTGATCCAGCCTGCGGTTCGGATTCGAAAGACATCCGCGCGTCCGAACCGGACCGCGATGAGTTTTTACCCGCTTCCCGATACAGAAGCCTTGCCACCGCTGGAGAATGCCACGATAGTTCGGGTCCAGTTGCCGATGTCGTCGCTGCGGTTGATTGGCTTCCAGATCAACGAGGATCGCGCCGGCGAGCGGATTGAAGCAGATGTGCTGGTGGGCCAGGATGGCTTGGCACGGGGGGTTCGATTTGTACGATAGAGGTTGCTGAAAAAGGCTTTCACAGGCTGAAGCCTGTGCCACCAGGCACTGTCAGGTTGATATGGTGGCACAGGCTCTAGCCTGTGGGCGATAGCGAGTTTTCAAATTAAGGAGAGATGAACATGATTCATTTACGATCCGTATTAGGGCTCGGCCTGCTTGTGAGTGTCGCCGCAGTGGCCCAGGAAGGGCCGCGGACAAACTTCACTTTCAATGGCGGCGACTTCATTTACGTCAGAACTGAATTCGGGGCCGGCAGAGTGGTGAAAGGCTCTCCGTACTCGGCCCAGGCCGTGACGCAGCATTCGCAGACACTGGCCGATGGAAACAGGATTCAGCGCACCATCAACTCCTCCATCGCCCGGGACAGCGAAGGACGCACGCGGCAGGAACAGGCCGCTGTAGCCATTGGAGCGTTGGCCGGATCCAGCGATGCCCAGAAGTCGATCGTCATTCACGATCCAGTGGCCGGGACCACGGCGATGCTCGATGCCAACAACCATCAGGCCCACGTGAACCGTGAACCGCGGACGTTCACCTTCTCCAGAACCGAAACTCCTCCGGCAGGAACCCCGGCGCCCCACATGAGGCGGCAGGATGATCCCAATGTCAAGACCGAGGATCTGGGAACTCAAGTGATGGAAGGCCTCTCAGTGCAGGGCAAGCGCGTCACGCACACCATTCCGGCAGGCCAGATGGGCAACGAGCGCCCCATCGAGACCGTGACCGAAACCTGGTATTCGCAGGATTTGCAGGCCGTGGTGATGAGCAAGACCATCGATCCGCGAAACGGCGAATCCACTTACAAACTGACTAACATCAGCCGCGCGGAACCCGACCCGGCGTTGTTCCAGGTCCCCAGTGACTACACAGTGACGAGTGATTCCAGGGGTCCCGGTCCCAACGGCACGCACATGGTGCGTCGCCCGGCAGCGAAACAGTAGACGGAGAGCTTCAGGAAGTGGCGCACGCACTCTGCAGGCGCCACTCCACCACTACCTTCCTAAGATGCCCGTCTCCCTCTTGGGCAACCGATCGATCAGGTCCTGCGAAATTCCGAAGTTATCCGCCAATAGCGAACTCGGATTCCCGCCCAGCCAGTTGGAAAGCGAAATCTCCTCGTAGACTCCGCTGTTGAACAGGATCAGCAAACGCGTCGGCTGGTTGCCCACCTGCTCGATGTAGTGCCCGTACCCTTGCTTAATAAAGGCCACGTTGCCGGGCCCGAATTCTTCGGTCTTCACCCGCCCGTGCGAGCCGAAAATGGTCACGCGCGCGCGGCCGTTCACGAAATACTGCCACTCGTCGGCGTGCGGGTGCCAGTGCATCTCTCGCAGCGCGCCGGGCTTCAGATCCATGCGCACCGCGGTGAGCGTGGTCTGGATCGGAAAATCCTTGGACGTCACCATGCGTTCCTCGCCGCCGTCGAAGACGCGCGCGGGTTGCCGGTCCAGCCGGAACTTGTGGTTGGCTTGCGTCGGCTGCAGTTCGGTGTTGCGAAAATCTTCGATAGCATTCGCCGGAACCTTGCCCGGCCCGATGTACACTTCCTTCTTCGGGAAACTGGCGAAAGAGGCCTCCGGCAGCTTGAGATTTCGCGCTAGAACTTTGGGCGAAGTGCGTGCGATCCAGTCGGTGATGCTGAATGTACCGAACTCCGAAAAATGGCCGTTGTCGAAACCCAGCAGAAAATGACACTCCTCGGAACCCAGAGCCTGCAGAGCGTGACCGTGCCCGCGCGGGAAATACCAGGTGTCGCCGGGCTCAAATTCGGAAACTTCCGACTGGCCGTTCGGCGAAATCACGGTTCCACGGCAGCGGCCAGTTAGGACGTAAGCCCACTCCGCAGCCAGCGCATGCCAGTGCAATTCGCGAATCGCGCCCGGTTGCAGGCGCATGGACACGCCGGCGATGCTCTGCGAGACGGGAAACTCCGCCGCGGTCGCTTCCTTGGCCGAACCCGCCGGGCCCACCCAACCCTTCTGATTCTCGATGTCGAACTTGAAATTCTCCAGCGATTCGCTCTGTTTGTCCTCCGCCGGCGCCGCCTTCACCTGCTGGGCCAGCAACGCCGTTGCGGCGATTCCGGCCGAAGCGCTCCGCATGGCGTCAAACAAACCACGCCGGCTGACGCCATCACGAATCTTCTTTGCCATCTCTTCCCTCCTTGTAGCTATCACGCTAATTTACTCTTTTTCGAGGCGCCATGTCTTGTGTACCGTGACACCAAACTCCATCGGCCGGCATCCAATAGCAGGAGAGGAGTTCCATGCAACCAACCCTGGCCACCATTTCCCGCGAAGAGTTGAAGCAGAAGATAGATCGCGGCGACAAATTCTACCTGGTGGAGACCTTGCCTGCCCAGACCTATCATCATGTCCACCTGCCGGGCGCCCTCAACCTGCCTCCGGATCAGGTCCGGCAAGTCGCCCCTACCCTCCTCCCCGACAAAGCCGCCGAAATCGTCGTGTATTGCGCCAGTCCCACCTGACACGCCTCCGAACACGCCGCCCGTGAACTGGCGGCCATGGGCTACACCAACGTCAGGGATTACGAGGAAGGCAAGCAGCCTTGGATCGACGCGGGCCTGCCAACAGTGAGCGATCATCATCACGGGCCGGCTAGCGGCTCGTAATCCGCGTAAACCCGCTCTCGCTCCCTCGCGCCAAACACCCGTAGCGCACGCACTTTTGCGTGCCGCGTCGATACTCGTATCGACGCCCTGGAGTTTCAAGCTAGATTTTCTTTCATAGGCTGAAGCCTGTGCCAGCACGTGGTGATGGGTTAGTGAAAAAGCGTGTCAGCAAGTGGTGGCACCGGCTTTAGAGGTTGCTGAAAAAAGCTGTCGAACAGTCTGGAACATCCACAGGCTAAAGCCTGTGCTACCACGCGCTCATCAGTTGTTGTAAAAGGTAGCACCAGACTTTTGTGTGTTTTGGAAATGTAGAAACTCCTGCCACACGCTTCAGCCTGTGAAGCCCTTTTTTCAGCGCCGGCTTTAGCCTGTGGACTCGCATCGAGCGCCCAAACCAACCCCTCATCCCGCAAAACCAACGTGTCGTCCGAATCCTCCGAACAACACCCCACTCCCGGCGTATCCTGATAAGGACCCATGATCGAAGTCGACCAACTCCGCAAGCAATACGGCGACACCACAGCCGTCAAGGATGTCAGCTTCACCGCCCGCCCCGGCGAGATCTTCGGCCTGCTCGGCCCCAACGGCGCGGGCAAAACCACCACCATCGGCTGCATTTCGAGCCTCCTCACTCCCACTGCCGGGCACATCCGCGTCATGGGCCACGATGTCGTTCGCGATGGCGTAGCCGCCCGCCGCAGCATCGGCGTCGTCCCCCAGGAAATCGCGCTTTACGAGGATCTATCAGCGCGCGAGAACCTGTCCTACTGGGGCGGCGCACAAGGCCTCCGCGGCAAGACCCTCGCCGCCCGCATTGACGACGTCCTCGAGCTCACCGGCCTCCTCGACCGCGCCAAGGAGCCCATCAAGCAATTCAGCGGCGGCATGAAGCGCCGTCTCAACTTCGCCTGCGGCATTGTTCATCAACCCAAGGTTCTGCTGCTCGACGAGCCGACCGTCGGCGTCGATCCGCAAAGCCGCGTCCGCCTGTTGGAACTGGTCCGCGCACAAGCCACGGCCGGCGCTTGCGTCCTCTACACCACGCACTACATGGAAGAAGCCGAATCCCTCTGCGACCACCTGGCCATCGTCGACCATGGCAGCATCGTCGCCCAGGGAACGCTGACCGAGCTCCGCGCCCTGCTGGCCGAGCGCGATCTCCTCCGCCTCACTGGCGTCTTCCGCCCAGACGCCGCCCGCGAAGCACTCGCTCATCTCGATGGCATCGAAATCCTGCAGGTGGACGAAACCCTCCTGCTCCTCTCCGTCACCGACGCATCCCACCGCCTGCCGCTGATCTTCACCGCGATTGACGGCACAGGCGAAGTCCGCGGCACCACGCTCACCCAGCCGAGCCTCGAAAGCCTGTTCATCAAGCTCACCGGCAAGGAGCTGCGCGAATAACATGCGTTTCGTCTGGATCAGCACGCTGAAGGATCTCCGCCGCATCCGCCGCGATCCGGTTACTTTGCTGGTCTGGCTTGGCATCCCGATCTTTGTCGCCGCTATCCTCACCGTGATTTTCGGGCCGAACGAGGCGCGCCCGCACGGCACGCTGCTGGTAGTCGACGACGACGGCAGCTTCGGTGCGACCGTGGTAACCGGCGCGTTCAGCCAAGGCCCGCTTGGCAAGATGATCACTGTCGAAAAGGTCGATCGCGACGAAGGACGGCGCCGAATCGACAAGGGTGACGCGTCCGCGCTGCTGATCATTCCGCAAGGCTTCAGCCGAGCTCTCGCCGAGACCAAGCCGGCGAAACTGGAACTGGTCCGTAATCCCTCGCATCGCATCTTACCGGACATGATTGAGGAAACGCTTTCCATGTTGGCTGACGGCGCGTTCTATCTCCAAAACGTTGCCGGCGATGAGCTCCGAACAGTGTCTATCGTGAAAGCGCCAACCGACGCGGACATCGCCTTGATGGCCGTCCGATTCAACCAGGTGTTCATCGGACTCCGAAAGTACCTCTATCCGCCGCTGATTCAGGTCAACACCCAGGTCATCCAAGACAAAACCCAGCGCCCCGGCGGATTCGCGGTCATGCTCCTGCCCGGCATTCTGTTCATGGGCATCTTCTTCATCACCCGCGCGCTCTCCGCCGACATCTGGACCGAACGTACTTCCGGCACGCTCCGCCGCGTAGTTGGGACGCCCGGCACGTTGGGCGCTTTCCTCGCCGGAAAACTTCTGGCCTCGGCGGCAGTGCTCGCAGCTATCGGAGCGTTTGCGCTGCTTGCAGGCCACTTGCTCCTCGGTCTGGATATCAGCCACTTTTCAATGGCGGTGTTGTGGATCGCCGCTTCCGGCGCAGCCATGTATTTATTCCTTCTGATTCTGCAAACGCTGGCCTCCACCGAACGCATGGCCAATCTCCTCACCAATTTCGTGATGCTGCCGCTCATCATGCTCGGGGGCGGATTTGTCCCGTTCGACTGGATGCCGCAAGGCCTCGCCCAAATCGGACGTCTTACACCCAACGGCTGGTCCGTCGTCCAGCTTCAATCGATCGTCGCGGGCGTTGTCAATCCATCCGCGTTCGTCATCGTGGCCGCGTTCGCCGCCGTGGCTGGAGCGGCCGCCATCTGGCGGGTTCGGAGAACGGCATGTTGAGAGACGCGCTATTCCTCATCCAACAGGATCTCTTCTACCTGCTGCGCCGCCGCGAAACGCTGCTCTGGACCTTCGTGATGCCGATCATCTTTTTCTACTTCATCGGCAACGTTGCCGGTGGATTTGGCCGCGCCAACGATCCCGATCCAATCGCCGTGGTTGCGCCCGCCGACGCGGGCTTTCTGAAAGACGAGCTGATCAAGCGCTTGGAACAGCGCAATTTTCGCGCCATCCAACAGCAGGATTTCTTCCGTGAACTGCGCATTCCCGCCGGTTTCACCGCATCCGTACTCGCCGGCAAAGCTGCGAAAGTCGAGTTCATTCGCCACGGCGCGAACGTGAATAGCGACTACGATCAAACTCGCATCAACCGCGCCGTCTACACCGTCCTCGCCGATTTCACCGCGATCTCCTCCAAAGGAACCACGCCCACACCGGAAGCATTCGCAACCCTCGCCAAACAACCCCGTACGATTTCCGTCGACATAAGCTCCGCTGGTAAGCGTAAAGTGCCACCCATCGGTTTCGAGCAGGCCGTCCCCGGCATCCTGGTGATGTTCACTCTGCAGGTGCTGCTCACCGTCGGCGGCGTCTCCATCAGTGCGGAGCGCCGCGCGGGCATCCTCCGCCGCCTGGCTTCATCGCCGATGTCCCGCAGTTCAGTTGTTCTTGGAAAATGGGGTGCGCGCATGGCATTGGGCTTCATCCAGATTCTTTTCGCCATGGCCACCGGAACAATTTTGTTCAGGGTCCATTGGGGCGATCACCTGGGCGCTATTCTGCTACTGCTCGCCTCGTATGCCGGATTCACCGCGGTACTCGGCCTACTGTTGGGCAACGTCGCGCGCAACGAAGGCCAGTTGATCGGCATCGCTGTCATCTCCAGTAACATGATGGCCGCCCTCGGCGGATGCTGGTGGCCGATCGAGATCACGCCGCCCTTCGCTCAGAAACTGGCGCTGGTCTTCCCCACCGGCTGGGCCATGGACGCGCTACACAAGCTGATGAGCTTCGGCGATTCCCCCCTGGCCGTATTGCCGCACATCGCCGCCTTCGTCGCCGCTACATTGATCGCCGGTTATGTTCTGGCGCGAACGTTCCGGTTTCAATAAGAGTGCCAACGTCAGGAAGGCATTCGCTCCAGGCGGCTAGCCCGGCTCGCCTGCACGGCGATCTTCTCCATCAGATCCCTGACGTGAATGGGCTTCGAAAGATAATCGTCCATGCCGGCCTCTAGACACTTTTCCAGGTCGCCCTTCATCGCGTGCGCCGTCAGTGCAATGATGGGGACGTGATCTCCGGATCGCGCTTCTATCTTGCGGATCGCACTGGTAGCTTCCAGGCCGCTCATTTCCGGCATCTGCACGTCCATCAGGACCAGGTCAAACGCTTCCCGTTCCAGTGCCCTTAGAACTTCCAATCCGTTGTTTGCGACCACGGCGATATGGCCGCATCTTTCCAGCAGGCGGACCGTAAGTTTCTGATTCACGGGGTTGTCTTCGGCCACCAGCACTCGCAACCCGGTTGGGCCGTTGTGCTCGAACACGGAATGGACTGCCGCTTGACGGCTCGCCGATGTATCCAACACGTTGGCTACTGCCGTCCGAAGTTCTTCCCCGAAAATCGGTTTCGTGAGCATCGCGGCGATCCCCATATCCTTGCAGCATGTCTTCCCCGGATGTAAATCCGTGGAGCTCAACATCATGATCACCGGTTGCGAAAGAGTCTCATCGGCCCGTATCCGGCGCGCCACTTCGGCGCCGTCCATTCCCGGCATGTGCACATCGAGCAGCGCGAGCTGATACGGCGTCCCCGCGGCGGCGGCTTGGCGCAGCTTCGCGATGGCTGGGACTCCCCCATCTGCAGCGTCGACCGTCACGCCCCACTTGGTCAGGAGAGCCTGCACAATCCGCAGATTGGCTGGGTTGTCGTCCACCACCAGCACCCGTTTGCCATCCAGTGGCGCAACGGGCGGCTCGGCTTCTGGCATCTGCTTTTCTAGCGCCTGCGCCGGTACCGTGAACCAGAAGGTGCTCCCTTTTCCAACTTCGCTTTCCACTCGGATTTCCCCGCCCATGATGCTCACCAGTTGCGACGATATGGACAGCCCCAGTCCGGTGCCTCCGTAACGCCTGGTAGTGGAACCGTCCACCTGCCGGAAGGGTTCAAAGATCGCTTTCTGCGCCGCCGCTGCAATCCCGATCCCGGTGTCGCGCACCGCGAACAGCAACATGCACGCCCCAGGACGTTCACCGCTTGCCGACACCTCCACCAGAACCTCGCCTTCATGCGTGAATTTGATGGCGTTCCCAACCAGATTCGTCAGCACCTGCCGGATACGGACCGGATCGCCGACCAGTTCAGCCGGGACTCCATCGTCGAACGAACATAGAAGTTCGAGCCCCTTCTCGTGCGCGCGAACCGCCAGCGACTTCATGGTCTCCGCAATGCCGCGGCGCAAACTGAAGGGAACGGAATCGAGTACCAGTTTTCCGGCCTCGATCTTGGAGAAGTCGAGAATGTCGTTGATCACCGCCAGCAGCGATTCGGTGGAGGTTCGCACCGTCGCCAGGTAGTCGCGCTGCACGGGAGTTAGTTCGGTGTCCAGCGTTAGCTCGGTCATGCCCAGGATGCCGTTCATCGGCGTGCGGATTTCGTGGCTCATGTTCGCCAGAAATTCGCTCTTCAAGCGCGCACCCTCCTCCGCTTTTTCCTTGGCCTCCTGCAATTGCACGTTTACGCGGCCGCGCTCGGCAATCTCCCGCTCCAGTTGCCGCCGATGCTGCGCCAGGTCCGCGTCGCGCCTCCCGATTTCGTCCAGCATCATATTGAACGAGCCGGCCAGCACGCCCACTTCATCGTCCGACTGCTTCCGTACGCGCTCGTCGAATCGATGCGTCTCGGCGATTCGTTGTGCGACCCGGGCGATGGCCAGAATAGGCGCCGAAACCCACGATTGCAGCACCACCGCCAGGACCGCGGCCACCGCCAGCGTCAGCACAATAATCAGTCCCGCTCCACGCAAGTATTGGAGCAGAATCGCGGCGATGGTCGGAACCTTGGCCGCCAGCAGCAGCGTGCCCACCCGCTCATCGGTCGCGATCACTCCCCGCGCGATCGTCAGGGTGCCCGGTTCGCTGCGGATTCCATCCCGCGGCCGCGCGGCGCACTCCCGCGCGCCGGCGCGATGAAAAGAAGCAAAACACGCGCCTCGGTTGTCGTAAAGTATCGCGTCGCGGATGCGATTATCGGTGCGCAGGGAAGAAAGTATTTCCCGCGCCGCCTTGCGGTCGCCCAGCAGAACTGCCGGCCCCGCCTGATCCGCGACAATATTGGAGACTGCGGTCAACTCCGCGGTGCTCCGTTCCCAAAAACGGTTCAGGTCCCACCACGAAAACCCGGCTGCGGCAATTACGGCCGCGATGACGCTGCCGATGGCGATGAGCCCCGTCAATTTCCAGCGCAGAGTGGAGAATCTCTTCATCCGGGACCCTCCCCCTTCCCATGGCCGCGGATCTGGCCAAAACGCAGCAATTTGGAACTGATGCTGATGCCGCTGCGCTCCAGCGCCTCCCGGCTCACTTCGAAGCTCATGTGCCCGTCCACCAGAAGCAGATTGACGGCGCCGCCCTCGTCCAGGAATGCCTTCGATTCTCCGATGGTCAATGCGTGCCGCGGATGCGGGCCCAGCAAACCTTGCTTGATCTCGGGAGCCCGGTCGGTGGCGAAGTAAATCACCTGGCAGGTAGGCCAGTCGGCGGGCGCTTTTAACTCCACAATCCGGACGGCGCGGTCGTTCACCGATTTGCCTTCCAGCGTCCGCCGCAATACTCGCGCAAACGATGGCCGGCCGAAGACTCCAATCGTGATCGCGCTATTGCCGGGCTGCATCTGAGGCCACTCGGCGTAGCGCACGAAGCTCAGCACTACCGCGGCCTTCAGTTCATCTTCCGGCTGCGGCAGCTCCGTCGCGGCGCTCAGCAACAGTCCAAGCGGAACGACGCACGCCGCCAACAGCGCCGGGTAAGTCTTCGAAATGGAGGGCTTAGCCACCCTCTAGAATCGTTGGGTCCACTGGAATACGAACGTCCGCCGCACCGGAATTGCGACGGCCGCACTTTCCGAGTATGTTTCCAACACCTCTCGCCCCGTCAGGTTCTTGATCGAACAACTGAATTCCGTATCCTGCGCCGGCCGCCAACTCAACCGCGAGTCCAGCAGCAGAACTCCAGGCAGTTCGAACGCCAGATTTCTCGATCGGGCCCGCGCCATCAGATCGAGCTGCAGATGCCGCGAAAGATCGTGCCGGGAGCGAAGGAACGCCTGGTGCCGTGAGCCGGAGGAAGCGAACAGCCAGGCATACAACGGCGTTGGGGTTGGCAGCCACTGCGTCTCGTTCAGATAGGTGTATGAGGGAATCAGCCGCCACTGCCGGTTCACTTGCCAGGTGGCCGATGTTTCGCTCCCGTAGCTGCGTCCGGTTCCGCCGTTTTGCTCCGGCACGGACATACTAAACGTGGGAACGGGCCCGTTAAACGAGATGTCCGGCAGCGCCGGCCGCGCCAGCACGCGCAGTTTGTCGTAGTAACTCCAGAACACCGCCTCATCGAGCGACCAGCGCTGGCCGGATTGGACCCGATAACCAACCTCGACGCTCCGCTCGGTTTCCGAACGCATGGTAGAGGTTCCGTGGTCATGGAAAACGATGGGGATCCCCTGCACTAATACTCGCCCAAGGTTGTTTACCAAGTCACGGTCCACCCGGCTCGGGACCCGAACCGCGCGAGACACGGCGATCCATGCCGATTGCCGGGCACTCGGAGTGTACAGCAAGCGCAAGCTCGGCTGAAATTCAAAGTGCGCGTAGGAACTGGAATCGACGCGAACGCCCGCCGAGGCAAGTAGCCGGCCGGGAATGAGCTGGAACTCGTCGCGGACCACCCCGTCGCCCACCCGGTCCATAGACTGCGCCGGCACGAAACCACTGAACCGTCCAGGTGCGGTGTCGTCCCAATACTGCTGAAAACCGGCGCCAAAGAATACCTCGTTGCGATCGCTGGTCTGTCGCCGTTTTTCAAAATCCACGGTAAGGTTGTTCATCTCCCCGGTGATGTAAGGGTAGTCGAGATTGTCCTTGTTAAAGGTAAATTGGAGACTCTGCTCGTTGCCCGCCGATTCCGTTCGCGTCCAGCGCGCCTGGATGAAACCACCTCGATAGTCGGTGTGGCCGGGCAACAGCTCCAGCGCCACCGGCATCAGGAGCGGATACCCAAGGCCCTCATGCCGGCCCAGCCCGTGGACATCCCCTTCAAACATCACGCTGTCCTTTTCCGTGGGTTGGTAGTCGACGCGAAAACCGGCGCGCACGGACTTGGAATCCAGATTCCTTAGCTGTCCCGGCTCGAATACCGCATACGGCCCATAACGATAATATCCGGGAGACGAGAACGCTGGATCGCGATCGTCGAGCTTAACCCAAACGCGATAGGCCAGCCGATCGCTCGGCGCCGCCCCCCACCGCGCCCAAATGGAACCGTGCAATTCATTCCCGCCGGCCACGCTCATAGCCGCGCCCTTGGTGGACAGGGCGCGTTTGGTGATGATGTTGATCACACCGTTGACGGCGTTGGGACCCCACATGACGGCGCCCGGCCCGCGCACCACCTCAATCTGTTCGATATCCTCCATTGGAACGTCGATCGAATCCCAGATCACGCCCGCGAACAGCGGCGTGTACAGCGACCTCCCGTCGATCATCACCAGAATTTTGTCGGCATAGAGGCGCGCGGATCCTCGGGCCGAAATGGCCCAAGATCGCCCGTCCACGCTGAGTACGGTAAGGCCGGGTACCCACTGCAGCGCCTCGGGAATCGAAGTGGCCCCGGATCGCCGGATGTCTTCGGCCGTCAATACGAACACCGCGGCCGGGGCCTTCGATAGTTGCTGGGCTTTGCGGCCCACCGAAGTTACCTGGATTTGGAAAAGGTCGTCGGCGCTCAGATTCGTAAGGTCGTCGGTTGGTGCACCCACGCGTTGTGCGTAGGCGAATTGCAGGGCGCAAATCGGGATAAGCGTGAGGAATCGGGCTCTCATACATTCCTCATCGGACGAGCCCGGGTTTTCTTCGGTCGAAAACAGCGGAAGGCTTAGCTCGCGCCTGCCCGAACCAGCTTCTCGATAACGGTCATGTTTTCCAACGAATCCTGCAGCGGCGTCGGCACTTCGCCGCCTTCCCGCACGGCACGCGAGAACAAGTCGCCCTGAATCGTGTATTGATCGCAGACCGCGAACTCCTCAACCCGATCATCGACGAAAATTCGCGTCGGCCGGTCGGGCGGCGCGTTGAACGGAATCTCCACTTCCACTCGACCCTTCGTGCCCAACACCTGCACCCGCTGATACGGAACCAACTGCGTACTGCAAGTGAACACGCACTGTCCCGACGGAAAATCGAGAATAGCCGAAGTAAGCCGGTCGGTCCCAAAATCCGGATCGCGCTCCATGCTTCCGGCTACGCGCGTCGGTTCCTCGCCAAACAGAAACCGCGAGACCTGAATCGCATAACAACCAATGTCCATCAGCGCCCCGCCGCCGATGTCCGCCATATTTCGAATATTCCCGGCATCGCGATTGAAATAGCTGAACGCCACCATCACGACGCGCAAGTCGCCGATCTCGCCCGACCGCACGATCTCGCGCGTCCGCACCCACTGCGGATGCGTCCGCACCATGAACGCCTCCCCGATCTTCACGCCCATCCGGTCGCGCGCGTCCATCAACGTGCGGCATTCGGCAACGCTGAGTGCGATCGGCTTCTCGCAAAGCACATGTTTTCCCGCCTCAGCCGCGCGAATGGACCAGGGCACGTGCAAATGATTCGGCAGTGGATTGTAAACCGCCTCGATCGACGCGTCCGCGAGCAATTCCTCATACGACCCATAGGCCCTAGGAATCCCCAACTCACTCGCCACCCGCCGCGCTTTGTCTAATTCCCTCGATGCGATCCCGACCACCTCGGACCAATCCCCGCGCTGCATGGCCGGAATCACCTTGACAGTCGCGATTTTCGCGGCCCCGAGCACTCCCCACCGCACCTTCTCACGCATAGCGAGAGTTTCTCACAACGAATCGGCGACATGCAGGCCACGTTGTCCGCGACAAGAAAGCCACGGATGCAGCATGAATGTAGCGCACGCACTCGTGCGTGCCGTGTTCACACTCCTGTGAACACAAGCTGGAACAGACGATAGCTGGCGTCGGCATGAGTGCCGACGCGGCACGCAAAAGTGCGTGCGCTACATCAGCGATTGCGATTTTCTGTGCAATGCGCCTACCAAAGATACTCCTTCGCTTCGTTCCGACGCTCGTAGCTATCGAGCACGTGCACTACGCGTATCTTCTTGAGCTTCGTCGGCGACAGCGCGCCGATCGGGACGTAGACGATCTGCCGGTTTAAGTGCCCTGCAATCGACCGGAAGATCGACCTCGGTGGTTTCGCCGCCACGTAGACCACGTAGCGCTGCGTCGAATAATCCAGCGCGGCCAACAGTAGCCGCTCCGGCTTGGTCTGCGCGAAATCGTAATCCGCGTCCGACCACACGTCCATCATCCGGCGTGGCGGAAGCGTCATCAGATACCCACCGTATTCCGCTCGGCCGATTCCTGGCCCCACCAAATGCTCGAACGGATACGTCGAATAAAACGCCATGTCCGATTCATTCTGATGCTCGCCCAGCCACGTGGTCAGATATTGATAGCGATCCTCGCGATCTTCATCGAAGATCATCACCACCGCGCCCACTTCTCCGGCGATGCGGTCCAACTGCCGAACGTAAATCTTCCCCTCGTGCCAGTTGCGGATGGTCTCGCGCAAATCGATTCCATCCAGGATCGACGTGGTAAACGGCTCGGTTCGCGAACGCTCCTCCGACAGCATGCTCTTGGCCTTCTTCTTCAAGAACCGGCCGTAATCCTCGATCACCAGATCTTCCGGCGGATACGAACAAATGGCGTTCCCATCGGTCTGCTGCGCCCACTCGCCCTCGAACTTCTCCTTCTTGCGCTGCTTCAGAGTTCTCGGCACCAGCCTCTGCTTGGGACGCGGCAGCCTGCGCCGCAGACGAAGCTTCTTGGTATTGAGCCAAATCTCCTCGCCCGAGAGATTCACCGTCTCCAACAGATCGCTGGCCGACTTCTGCGGCGAATATCGATTGGCCATCTGCCACACTTCGTACGCGTAGTTATCGTCCACCACCGAACGCGCCGCCACCGTCAAATCGAAAACGCCCGCCACCAGATCGCCGTTGATCGACGCCAGGTTCCGCGTGAAGCGCGCCATCATCCGCCGCTGCCAATACTCGATCTTGTCGCCAGTATTCTTGACGTATTCTTTTTCGGCGTCGCGCAACAAATCGAACTGCACCTTGGGCCGATCCACGCGCTCTTCCGGGTACATCAACTTCCGGAACCCCTCGTAGCGATCCTGCAAATACGGATACTCCACCGTGATCTCCGCCAGGCAATCCGGATGCGGATTCAACAACCGGATTTCAGGAGGTTGCCGGCGGCTGGGCGCATCCTGAGGAACCTCCATGGCATCCAGTAGCGGGTCCATCAAATTCAAGGACACAACCACGAACACCTCGGCCGACGGATCCGTACCTTGCAGCTTCCAGGCCATGCCCCCGGCGTGCGCTGCGATCTCTTCGTTGCGCTCCTGCGGATATACGCGATACGCCTCCACGTATTTCTCGATCCCGATGTAGTGGATGGAATACGGGTCCGGATACGTATCGGGAAGATGAGGCCGGTCGCCCGAGTCGGGCTCGATGAACACTACCTCGGCATCGATCTCGAGACCCGTACGCACCGCCTCGGTGAACGGATCGCAAGGCTCTACCGGAACATAAACGCCGCGTTCGTCGTCCTGTGGGTCGGGATAAACAATCACCGACATCTCCGGCAACCGCGCCAACGCCTGCAGGTACACATCTTCGAGCGAACCCGGCAGTTCAACCGCTACAATCCGGGGCTTGTCGCGCAGAATCGCCCGCCGCAGTTCCCTGCTGAATTCGAGCCTCCCGGGAATGACTGGAAAATAGGTAAAGTTGCCGCGCCGGAGGCTCCCCGCGTCTTCGCTTGTTCTAGGCGCGTGGGACATAACGCAGCGCTTCGTCCCCCAACGTTTCCAGGATCGCCGTGCGCATCAAAAACTGCTCTTCGCTCTTGCTTCCTGCAGCAAGGCCGTTATCGAAGCACTTCAGCTTCATCACAAACCGCGCGATGTTGATCCCGTCGCGCACCGTGTACCGCTCGTCGGCCTGATGCGCCTGCTGCAGGAATTCGGTGACGTAATTCAGGATCTGTTCCTCGCCGAACGGCACGTTTTCCTTGAGGATGGCGTACTCTTCGTGACGCTCCGGAAAATCGATGGTGATCTGCGGCTGCAGGCGCGAGTGGATGTACTCGGGCAGATCGAACGTCGAGGCGTCGTCGTTCATCGTCGCCACCATCCGGAACAGTGGATGCGCCTTGATCTTGATCCCGGCGACGATGGATTCGACATATCTACGGTTGTCGAGCAGCGGGGCAAGGCTGGCCCAGCTCTTCTCGCTCATCCGGTTGCCTTCGTCGAGAATCGCCACGCCGCCGCGAATCATGGCCGAAACCAGGGGCGACGCGACATAGCGCAACCGCGACTCGCCTTCGATCACCGGCGTCACCAGCAGATCCTCGGGCCGCGTGTCCACCGTGGCCTGCATGATGTAGACCTCGCGCCCCAACCGCTTCGCCGCCGCATAAGCCAGCGTGGTCTTGCCCACGCCGGGCTTCCCGAGCAGGCGCGGATTCATCGGCACGTCCTGCGGATCCACCACCAGCCAGGAGGCCAGCAACTGCCGCATCACTTCTTCCTGGCCCACCCAGGTGACGGTCAGTTCGTCGGGATGCGCTAAGTGAAGGGTTACGCCTTCAATCTCCACCATACGATTGTTATCTTAGCTGAGCCGCGAGCGTGAAGGAGGATTCTGAAGAGTCAAGCCGCCACTACATTGGCCAAAGCCGGCATCGCCACGCCGGACGATTCCCGATAGGCCAGTTCGAACGCCGACGCCATCGGATGGCAACCACCAGAAGGATAGAGCTGCAGAAAGAGCTGCTGGATGCCCTGCGATTCAAGACCGGTGCAGATGCGCGCCACGCTGGCCGCCGACTTTCGCATGCATGTTCCGCAGTCCAGGCCTAACGCCGCGCAGGCTTCCGGCCGATTCTCAGTTAGCCATAGGTCCATTGGGTCCCACTTTCGTACTAGGCAAATCCTATTATTAGAGCTTAAGGACTTTCTGCCTATAGTACCGATGAGTGGTTTTCTAACCTCTTTTGCGGGTATCGGCGGGTAGTGCAAAGGGGGTGGTCGCCCCTTACTTCATAAAACCGCTGGTACGTGTCACATTGGCACTGAGTTCGTCGTTCAGCGGATCGTCCAACGCCAGCAGCTTCCGAAGCTCCGGCGTCAAGCCTTTCTGGACCTCCGGCCTCAGTAGCCGCTTCTGATACTGCTGCTGCGGCTTATCCCAGCGAGCATAGAACCCGTGCATCGCGCAGCGCGGCCGATCCGTCCGATTCGCCGTCCCGCCGTGCCACAAGTGGGCATTCATCACCACCACCGAACCGGCTTTTCCGGTCAGCAGGATCTCCTTCGGATGCCGCGCCTTTGGATCGGCCAACTCGTCTTGCGGAAGCTTGCCCCAGCGATGCGAGCCTGGCACTAACCGCGTGGGCCCATTCTCCAGCGTAAAATCGTCCAGCATCCAGACTGTGTTCGCTACCCAATACCCGCGCTCATCCGCGATGGCCGCCATGTCGCAATGCAGCGGCTGCACCTAGGTGGATTGCGGATTGGCCGACCGCACGTTGAGACTGCTCAGCTTGAACTCCGGACCAAGCACGTGACCGACGGCTTCCAGAATCTCCGGCATGGCGATCGCACGGCCGAAGACCTCGCCCTTGTCCACCAGATTGGCCAGCCTTCGCGTCTGTTCTTCTTGCTTGAACTCGGCGCCGGCCTGATCGCCCTCGCTCAAAAACAGTTGCTCTACGCGGTCGCGCAACTCCCCAAGCAGCCGATCCCCCATGAAGTTCTCGAGGACCAAATATCCTTCGCGATCCAACCGCTCCCAGTCCAGCACCACGAGTCCATTGTAGGAAGAATCAAGAAAGGAAAGAAGGCGGCGAAGCCGCAATCCACCCCTGACACCTGGCACCTGAAACCTGACACCTACTAGTGCTGCGCAATGCTCAACGTGTTGCCGTCCGGATCTTTGAACCAGCCCAGCTTCACGCCGCCCGGTCCCGTCGTGATCCCCAGCTCGTCCTGCGTAAAGCCCGGGAAGCTATCGAAGCGCTCCAGTTTCACTCCCGCCTTGAGCAGCGCATTGGTGGTCGCAACGATGTCGGCAACCTCCCAGCCGAGGACGGTGTACTGAGCCACCGCCACTTCCCGGACCGGCGTGACGCGCAGCATTGTCCCGTTCGCGTCAAAAACCACGGCGAATCGATCCTCGCTCACCAAACGCAGGCCCAGCGTGTCGCGATAAAACGCCTTCGCGCGCGCCGGGTCTTTCGTTGCGACGAACGCGGTCAATTTCTCCGAACCAAGCATGGAGCCTCCTCGTCCAATGTCGATTGGACATGTCACAAGTTTCCAGCAAACATCGCCTGACGCCAAGCGGCCAATCCGCCAAAATATGTCTCCAATCCGCCATGCGTGCTAAACTCACTGGTCAAAGCCCTCCATGCTGTTGCCTTTCTTGCACCGGATTGCCGCTCGGGAGAATCTGTCCGCAGTCGACGCTCGCGAAGCGATGTTGGCGATTCTCTCCGGCCAAGCGACCACCGCGCAGATTGCCGCATTTCTCGTCGCGCTGCGGACCAAAGGCGAAACGCCAGACGAGTTGCTGGGCTTCGCGCGCGCCATGCGCGAGAAAGTAGAGCGGGTGGATGCCGGCCTGGGCTCGGAGCCGCTGCTCGACACCTGCGGGACCGGCGGCGCGGATGGACCACCGACGTTTAACATTTCAACGGTCGTTGCATTTGTTGTCGCGGGCGCGGGAGTGCGCGTGGCCAAGCACGGCAATCGGTCGCTTTCGAGCACCTGCGGGAGCGCCGATGTGCTCGAAACGCTGGGAGTCAATGTGTCGATACCGGCGGAGCGTGTGGGCCAATCCATCCGCGAGGTCGGCATCGGTTTCCTGTTTGCGCCGCTGCTCCATCCGGCGATGAAACATGCGCAGCCTGCGCGGCTTGAACTGAAGATGCGGACGGTGTTCAATCTCCTGGGCCCGCTGACGAATCCCGCCGGCGCGACGCGGCAATTGATCGGCGCTCCGTCGATGGCGGCGGCGAAACTGATGGCGCAAGCGCTTGCGGGGCTCGGTCCGGATCGCGCATTTGTGGTCCATGGCTCGGATGGACTGGATGAGATCACCACCACCGGATCCACAACAGTTTTCGAGGTGACACCAGACAACGTGCGCGAGCTCTCCTGGTCTCCCGCCGATTTTGGCGTCCCGCGATCCAGCGCCAAGGACCTCGCGGGCGGCGCGCGGGAGTTCAACCGGCAGATTGCCACCGCGATTCTCGAAGGCGAACCCGGTGCGCGCCGAGACATCGTCCTGGTGAATGCCGCTGCAGCGCTAGTTGCGGCGGGCGTCGCTGACAACCTGCTCGACGGGATGCGCCGCGCCGCCGAGTCGCTGGATTCCGGCGCGGCGCGGACTAAGTTGGAACGCCTGGCCAAGTTCACACATGCGCGCCACTGATTTCGAGTTCAGAAACAGATTCTGGATGATGGGGATGATCCTTTTCGTGGGCTTCGCGTGCTACTCCGTCGATCCCGTGAATGCAGGCGTGGCCCTACTCGGCGCACAGATCCCACCCACGTCAACGCCGGTAACCGTAACAGTGGCGGGAGTGAAGTTCATCTTCTCGGGGATGACCTACGAGATGTTCGGCTTGAATCCCGCGTCCGGCCAAGGCAGGTGGAAGCTACAGGTAATGTTCGGCGTTGCCGCGCTGTTGCTGGCGGCGGCAGCGATGATGCGCACTTGGGCCACCGCGTACCTCGACACCGATGTCGTGCAGGATGCGAAGCTGCACAGCGACAAGCTGGTGGCCGACGGCCCCTATCGCCACGTGCGCAATCCGCTGTACTTCGCCAACGTGCTGATGACGCTGAGCATGGCGCTGCTGGCCAGCCGTGTGGGTTTTCTAGCGATCGCGGCGGGCATGATCGTGTTTCAGTACCGGCTCATTGGCCGCGAAGAGGAAGAGCTGGCGCGGGCGCAGGGCCAAGGTTATCGCAACTATTGCAAAGCTGTCCCGCGATTGTGGCCGTCGCTCCAGGCCCGCGTTCCGGCCGGGAATTTGCGGCCGCGCTGGAAGCAAGCCTGGCTCACCGAGGCGTTCTTCTTCTGGGGGATGACGGTGGCCGTCGCCTCCTTCGCCGTGACGTTGAACATCGGCTATGCTTACGGGCTCTTTGCCCTGAGCATTGTGTGCTACATCATCCTGTGGATGGTGCGATCACTCCGAACGAAGCGCGATCATGGGGTCCACTGACGTCGCTCTCCGCGCCGGCAAATAACAAGCGAGCGACGCGATGGCGACAGCCACCACCGAAACCACGGCAAACGTAAGCGGGTCTGCCGCCTTGATTCCGTAGAGCAGGCTCTGCACCACGCGCCCCAACGCCAGAGCGCTCGCAATACCCAGTGCGATTCCCAGGAGCGCCAGCCGCAGCCCCTGGTTCACCACCAGGCTCCGCACGTCGGACGGCCTCGCTCCCAGCGCCATCCGCACGCCGAATTCGTGAATCCGCTGCCCCACCGAGTAGGACATCACGCCATATGTTCCAATCGCCGCGAGCACCAGCGCGAGCGCCGCGAACAAGGTCACCAGGAAGAGCGCGAATCGCGGAGTGGCCACACCCTCGTGCGCAATCTGATCGAGCAGGCGGACCTGCGCCACCGCCAGGCGTGGATCGATCTCGCGCACTTTCTCGCGAACCGCATTCACCAGCAGTTTTGGATCGGATTGCGCTCGAATCACCAACGACATCGCCGAGAACGGTTGCTGCAGAAGTGGAAACCAGATGGCAGCCTCGGCCCTCTCGCTGGACGGCGTATCCTTCACATCGCCAACGATGCCGGCGATCGTGAACCAGTCGGCTTCCTTGGGCTCATCGGTGAAAGTAATGCGCTTCCCGATCGGGTCTTCATTCGGCATGTACTGCCTCGCCAGGATCTGATTGATGATGACCACCGGTGGCGCCTTCTCCGTGTCGCGCTCATTGAAAAATCGCCCACGAACCAGCGGAATGCCAGTAGCCAGGAAGTAATCGCTGGTGGCGCAATGAAAACGAGCGCGCGAGGAGCTGGTGCTGGTTCCTTTGCGGCCTTCGACAAAGAACGTGAGGTTCTCGTTGTAGCCGGTCCACGGTACGTCGGAACCGGCGCCGGCGTAACGCACGCCGGGAAGTGTTGCCAGGTTTTTCACCAGACGGTCAAAGAAGCTGATGATCTCAGGACTCTTCGGATACTGTTGCTGTGGCAGCGAAATGCCGGCGGTCAGAACATGCTCGGGCTGGAATCCTGGATCGGTGTGAAGCAGCGTCAGGAAGCTACGCATCATCAGCCCGGCGCCGATCAGCAACACGAAAGCCAGCGATACTTCCGCGACCACCAGCAAATTCCGGAGGTGAAGCTGGCGCCCACTGCCGGTAGTGGAACGGCCACTCTCGCGCAGGGCTTGGACCAGATCGCCTCGGCCGGATTGAAGCGCGGGCGCCAGGCCGAAAAGCAGTCCGGTTATCAGGGCAATTGCGAAGGTGAATCCGAATACGGTGGCATCCACATGGATGGCGTGAGCGCGAGGGAAATCGGGCGGAAGCAGGGCCACCAGCGTTCGCACACCCACCTCGGCGATTACTATGCCGAGCGCCGCGCCCACCAGCGAGATCATCAAGCTCTCGGTGAGCATCTGCCGGATCAACCGGTAGCGGCCGGCGCCCAGCGCGGAACGGACGGCAATTTCGCGCGTCCGCGCAGTCGCGCGGGCCAACAGCAGGTTCGCGGCATTGGCGCAGGCAATCAGCAGCACGAAGCCCACCGCTCCCATCAACACCAGCAGCAGGCGCTCGGATTTGCCGACTACTTCCTCATACAGCGGGATCAGACGAACCCGCCAGTTGTCGAAGAATCCTGGATGCTCCCGTCCGATCTGCGCTGCGAGCGCATCCATTTCCGACTTTGCCGCACCAGGCGAAACGCCATCCTTGAGCCGGCCGATTCCGTCCAGATAATGCGCTCCACGATTCGCCGGATTGCCGGTGAAGGTGAATGGGTACCAGGCATCTACAGTTTCGCCTTGCGCCAGTGTCTGGTGATCGTTGCCTACATGCTCGACGCCAGGAGGCATAACGCCGACCACCGTGAACGGGATGGTGTCGAGCACGATTTTCTGGCCGAGAATATTCGGATCGGAGGCGAAGCGGCGCTGCCAGAGGCGATGGCTCAGAATCACCTCGCGTGCATTGGCGGGCAATTCGTCTTTGGTGTCGAACTCGCGGCCGAGAGCAGGCTGCAATCCCAGCATATGGAAGTAGCCGGCGGTGATGCGCACGGCGGCCAGGCGTTCCGGTTGATCGATGCCGGAGAGTTGTACATCGCTGCGGACGAATCCGGCCAGTGTTTCGAACGACCGGTTCCGGGCGCGATAGTCGAGAAAATCGAAAGGATTCAGACGGAACTTGGGAAAGGTGGCGTTGCTGACGTGCACGCGTACCAGGCGGTTCGGCTCGTGGTAAGGCAGGGGTTTCAGCAGGACGCCGTCGATCACGCTGAAGATCGCGCTGTTCGCCCCGATACTGAGCGCGAGCGTCAGCACCATGACGGCCGTGAACGCCGGATTGTTGATCAGGGTTCTTGCGGCGTAACGCAGATCCTGCAAAATATTTTCGATGTAGTTGATGCGGCGCATGTCGCGGCATTCCTCCTGGATTTGCGTGAGCCCACCGACCTTGCGCAGCGCGGCGTAGTGGGCTTCTTCCGGCGACAGTCCTCGCGCGAGGTTTTCTGCGATTTGTTGCTGGAGATGGAAGCGCAGCTCTTTGTCGAGTTCGTAGTCCGTGCGCCGTCGCGCGGCAAGCGACCGGATTCGCAGACGCAGGATGTCGAACCATCGTCGAGGCTGCATCGGATATTTAAACCATGCGGATCACTAGCCCGACGGCGTTCGACAATCGCTCCCATTGCGCGAGTTCCTTTTCAAGCTGCGCGCGGCCGGCCCGCGTGAGTGAGTAGAACTTGGCTTCCCGGCCGGTATCCGATTCACGCCAGTCGGCGCGTATCCACCCTTGCTGTTCCAACCGGTGCAGCGCCGGATAGAGCGCGCCCTGGGACACTTGCAGCACCTCGGCGCTCACCTGCTCGATACGCTTGGCAATAGCCCAGCCGTGTTTCGGCTCGATGGAAATAGTTTTCAGGATCAGCAGGTCGAGAGTGCCCTGGATCAGGTCGGATGGTTTGCTCATACCTAAGACATCTACAATGTACACCTAATCGGTCTACAATTGCAAGCCCAGGGGGCCTGCCCGGCTAGCCAGCCGCTTTCCGCCGCTGTAGCCACCGCCGTAGCGACTCCTGCGTTTCTCCAGACCTCCGGCCCGCTAGGAGGCTCTCAGTGCTGATGTCTTCGTCCAGGTCCGGCCAATGGATCCCCTCGCCACGTCCAAGAAGACGCCAGTTCGCCCGCTCCGGGGGAGTCCCGTGCGCCAGGCGCGGGAACCAAACGAGCGGTACCGTGATCGTCCTGCCATCTGCCAGGTCGACGACCAGAGCTTCGTCACTCACAGTCACACGCTGGGCGATTGCTGCTCCCAGTTCAGCCCTCGAAGTACTCATGCCATGCCCTCAGGAGGAAAGCCTCGTTTTCCGCGATCAATCGCTCGATCCTTCCAATCTCCGTTCGGCCCAAACCATGACTCTTGTCCAACCGTACCGGCTCCAGCCAAAACTTCGCCATCGATTGATCCCGCTCCACGTGAACGTGGCGGAGGCTCCTCTCGATCTGCCGAGTAAAAAAACAGCCGGTGTGGCCCGGATCGCAGAACCGTTGGCAATCTATACCACTGTACGCCGGCCAAATTGCTGAAGGCATAACGCTCGGGCGCGAAATGTCACCATCGATGGCAAGGAAAGCGGGGCGGCGCGCGGGTGATCTACTATTACTACAACGAATCGATTCCATTATTCGCACTGGACATCTACGCTAAAAATCGGAAGACGGATCTTTCCGAAGCCGACAAACGCACCCTGAAGCGGTTGCTTCCGATCCGGGCCAGCGGAGAAGACGTCCCAGTTCGCGTCACAACAGTGAGCGTCGAACGCCTGCCCGCAATCGATGTACGATCCGTGCGCCAGAAAAACGCGCGCTTCGGATTCACCGCCGCCACGGTAAGAAATTGGGAGCAAGGCCGCACACAACCGGATGGTCCAGCGCGCGTTCTGCTTGCCGTCATCGCGCATCATCCCGATGCCGTAGAAGACGCGCTCCGTAAAGCCAGCTAATCGAGGCCCTTCAAAATCTGTAGCGCGCCGGTTCGAAATTCTAGTTCGAGTGTGCCGCCGGCCGGTAGTACGGACCACTGTGAGAACAACTCCGCCCGCCGGGCTCTGATCGCCTGTAGCTCTTCATCGGTGAGTGAGCGCCGCGGTGATCCCGATTCCGTGACTCGGAAATTGTTGAAGTCTTCGGTGGAAGTGATGGCCCCGCTGGCGCGCTCCGCATCCAACAGCCCGACGATCCGCTCCACTTCCAGCGCTTCGCCAGGCAGCGGCCCGCGCGCGCCCTTGCCGGTCGTGTCCTCGATTTCCCACCCCTCGGCGATCAGCCCGAAGAAAGCCCGGCGCGTTCCGAGCGTCGATTCCACCGCAAAATGCGTCAGGTCGTGCAGCGCAAAATGAGCCGCGTGCCGATCCTGCCGCTGCCACGTCACCGACCCATCGGCGCGCACACAGCGGAGGACTCCAGCGCCATCCGCCCGCTTGGTTATCTCAATCCGCAGCATCCCTCATTATGTTCCGATCACGCATATAATCGGCCCCCCTGCCAGCGCGCAAACCGGCTTGCGAAACTCGCTACTCCCAGACTCCGCCGCCGACGTCAAGATCCACCGAATGAAAAGCCCCGTTTTTTCATGGCACTACGGGCCAAACCTCGTAGCGTTGGCTACACATCATCGGACTGTGGGGCAGGTTGCCAACCTGCGCGCGATTGTTAATCGCGCTACGCCAAGCGAGTTACCAACCCGCTGCAGGTATCACCCCTGCCACCCTGGGTTCGTTTTTTCAATAAGCCGCGTCGCACTCCACGGTGAACATCAGATGCGCCACCCCAAGATCGCAAAATCAGAACCTCTCTTTTTTCATTAAATTACAAGCTACATCAAAATGAAATACATGATGAGCATGGCCCGCCGACTGCCTCGCCTGTCAACTACCAGGCAGCAGGTTCATTTGGCTTCGTTTTTCCAAAGTCGAAACGGACGCCAAAGTGAACGTCAGATGCGCCACCCGGCGCGAAGTGCCCCTGCGCAGAACTTGCCGATGCGCAGCACTAAGGAAGTCATGGGAAGCCTTTCCCACCACCCACAACCTACCCATCCACCACCTGGTCGCACGGGTCGCCGGCCGTGCTACGATGTCAGCAAAATTCCTATGCAAGCCTTCGAGGACGCACGGTACGCGGTTCGCACATTCGCCCGAAGCCCCGGCTTCACTCTGGCCGCGCTGTTGTCGGTAGCCATCGGCATCGGCGCCAACACTTCCATCTTCAGCGTGGCCAACGCGCTGCTGCTGCGCCCCCTGCCCTATCCCGATTCCTCGCGGATGGTGATTCTGTGGAACCGCTCGCCTGGATTGAACATCACACAGGACTGGTTTTCCACCGCGCAGTATTTCGACATCAAGACCGGGCACAGCGGTTTCGAGCAGGTGGCCATCGCCATCGGCGGCAACTTCAATTTGACCGGCGACGGCGATCCGGAACGCGTCTCGGCGATTCGCGTGTCGTCGAATCTTCTGCCGATGTTTGGAGCGCGAGCCTCGCTGGGCCGGCTGTTCGTATCCGAAGAAGACGCACCTGGACGCGCGGCGACCGCGATTCTCACCTATGGAATGTGGGCGCGGCGCTATGGCTCCGATCCGCGCATGATCGGCAGGTCAATCGCGGTCAACGGCCTGTCGTATCAAGTTGTGGGCGTTCTGCCGCAGAGCTTTTCGTTGCCTTTGGAAGTACTGCCGATCCTCGGCGGCACCGAACAGGCGGAAGTTATTCTTCCCTTGCCGCTCGCGCCTGCCGCCGCCACAATTCGCACGCGGGAAGATTACAACATCGTCGCCCGGCTCAAGCCCGGCATCACCGTGGAGCGCGCCCAGGCCGAGATGGACGCCATCACTGCACGGCTCCGCCGAGAGCATCCCGATGTCTACCCACCGAACGGCGGGCTGACCTTCGGCATCGTGCCTTTGCTCGAACAGGTGGTCGGCGACATCCGCCGGACGCTGGTGATTCTTCTTGGCGCCGTCGGATTCGTGTTGCTGATCGCGTGCGCCAACGTCGCGAATCTGCTGCTCTCGCGCGCCGTCGGCCGCCAGCAGGAGATCGCGGTGCGGACGGCTCTCGGGGCCGGCAGCGCACGGATCATTCGGCAATTGCTGACCGAAAGTGTGCTGTTGAGTCTCGGTGGCGGCGTGCTGGGTATTCTACTCGCCACTTGGAGCGTTCGCGCAATTCACGTTTTGGGAACGCAGAGCGTGCCCCGGCTGCAGGATGTCGCCATCGACGGCCGCGTGCTCCTGTTCACGCTCTCTCTTTCGATTCTCTCGGGAATCCTCTTCGGCCTGGCGCCGGCGCTGCGCGTTTCTCATCTCGACCTGCACGCGACATTGAAAGACGCAAGCCGCGGTTCGGCGGGAACCAGCGCGGTATGGGGCCGGGGCAACAACGTCCGAAGACTGCTGGTGGTTTCGGAACTGGCTCTCTCCGTCGTTCTGCTAATCGGCGCCGGGTTGCTGATTCGCAGCTTCGCGCGATTGCAGACGGTTCCTCCTGGATTCAACCCCAGGAATGTTCTGACCCTCGGCTTGACCATGACGGGACGCAAGTATAACGACGCACCTACCGTTTTGAATACCTACCACCAACTTTGGGAGCGCGTCGAACGGCTGCCGGGCGTCTCAGCGGCAGGCGCCATCCAGGCCTTGCCCCTGGGCGCGCTATGGGCCTGGGGGCCGATCACAGTGGAAGGCCGCGTCCCGCGCGCCGGCGAGAATTTTCTCAATTGCGACCTGCGAGTCGTGGGCGGCCACTATTTCGAGGCCATGGAGATTCCGCTGCTTCGCGGCCGTTTCTTCAATGAGCAACA
>DASQGY010000266.1:0-11099 GCA_035632375.1 Bryobacteraceae bacterium
ACACCGTCTACACCCGACCAAGGTGTCGAGAGGAGTCTCGATACGGCACGCACGAGTGCGTGCGCCACATCGCCGCGCCACATGTGAGCGATGCGGCTCGTTGGCGCGTGGACAGCGCTGCCTGTCACTGTTTTCAGGAACCTCCACATCGCTCTCAGTCGCGATCCACGAAGTGGTGGCTTTGGATCTCACGCCTACCCCATCTCCTTGATCGCCTCCCCCGCTCCGCTCAGGTTCGCCAGCTTCATCTCCGAATACTTGCGCGACAGAATCACCCCCGGCGCGCCCGCCTTGAACGCCGCCGCCACCGCATCCTTCGTCCCCTGCGGAGTGCTCTTGCTCTGATTCTTGCCGGTGGGAATATCGATGTCGATGCCCGGCCAGATCAGCGTCTTGGTTCCCGCCGCGCCGTCGATCGCCCGCTTCGTCTCCCGATAGACGTAGTCGCTCGACAGGCCAGTGTAAGGAATCTGCTCGTAGCCGCGCTCGCGATAGTTCATCACGTTGTACAGAAAGTCGATGGTCAGTTCCTCTTTCGGAATGTCGCCGTAGATAGTCTTGCTGACGCTGTCCACATAACTCGCCAATCGCTCGCCGCCACAATTGTGATAAATAACGATCTTTAGAAAGTCCGAATATTGCGACAGCACCTGCAGATCCTGCTCCGCTCGATAGATAGGACTGAACGACTGGTTGTGCCAAATGTGCCAGCCCACCGGAACATTCGGCTTGATCGACTTCACCTTCCCATACAGCGCTCCGTAAGTCTCGCGCAGACTGTCGGTCCAGAACATCTCCCACGCCGCCAATTCCGGATAGCGCAGCAACAACCGCCAGAACGTCACATAGTAGCCATCCACCGGCCTCTTGCCCGCTCTTCCATCGCGCACGAATTTCTCCAGCGCACGATACCCTTCGCGCACCCGCTCGAAATTGATCCCCTGCTGTTTCGCCTTCTGCTCACAAAACGGACAGAAGCAAGTAACCTTCCCCGGATCGCTGCCAGCGCCGCCATGCCGCGCCCCCAACGCATTCCCTAGCGCCCCTTGCCGCTCAGACCCCCACATGATGCCGTCGATATCGTAGGAGCGCGTGTAGTCCTCAATCAGCCCGACGAGAAAATTCCGATAGTCCGGATTATTGAAGCATAGGTTGGTGACGTTGCGCCCGTAGAGATCGCGCTCCTGCAGCTTCTGAATGTTCGGGATGTCCGCACGAAAAACATCTTCGAGCCAACAAATCGTCTTGATCCCGCGCTTCTTGGCCGCGGGCAGCACGGTAGCAAGAATGTCCAGCTCCCCATGATCCGGCGCGCGCGTATCCTTCAAGACAGTGTTCTTGTAATACTCCGGATGCACCGTGGCAAAATTTCCGCCACGAAAATCGGTGTCGTATTTCTGAACGCCATGATCGGGCAACGGCTGCCCAGGCACCTGCCGTCCCGCGATCCCACGCCCATAAGTGAACACCGCAAGGAACAGCGTGTTGACATGCGCCCGCTCCTGCAAAATATCGAGCACCTTCTCCACACCTTCATCGACAAACGACACCGCTCCAATCTGAATGCCAATCATCTTCTTCCCACCGGCCGTCTGGCCACCAATCTGCGGCGCAAGCGCAGCGGCCGTAGCGCCCTGCAACAACCTTCGCCTCGAAAGTTCCGTACTCATATACTGAATCAGTCTATACCCTCTCGAAAAACCGGGACAGGCTACGCTGTCCCAAGCCACAGACATCCTGAAGGAACAGCACCAAGCTGGTTGGCGGTGGACAGCGCTGCCTGTCCCCGGTTTTTCAGGACCCTCCACAACCGATGCGTCGTCAGAACACTTGCTAAAATAAACTCTTGCTCCCATGAAAATCCATGAATACCAGGCCAAGGCGATCCTGGCCAAATACGATGTCCCTGTCCCGCGCGGCGAGGTCGCCTTCACCGTCGACGAAGCCGAAGCCGCGGCAAAAAAACTCGGCGGTAGCGTTGTAGTGAAAGCCCAGATCCATGCCGGTGGCCGCGGAAAAGGCGGCGGCGTGAAAGTGGCCAAGGACGCCGCCGAAGCCGTCGAGATCGCGAAGAAAATCCTCGGGATGCGGCTGGTAACCCATCAAACCGGCCCCGAAGGCCGCATCGTGCAGCGCCTCTTGATCGAAGAAACGCTGCCCATCGAACGCGAGCTCTATCTCGGCATCGTCCTCGATCGCGCACAAGGCAAGCCGGTCTTCATGGCCTCCTCCGCGGGCGGAATGGAGATCGAGGAGGTCGCGGCGAAGACGCCCGAGCTCATCCTGAAGGAACCCATCGAGCCCGGTTATGGACTCGCGTCCTTCCAAGGCCGCAACCTCGCCTTCGGAATGGGCGTCCCCGCCGCAAGCGTGAACTCCGCCGTCGCCGCCATGACCGCGCTGGCCAAAGCTTACGATGCGAACGATGCGTCCCTTGCCGAAATCAATCCTTTCATTCTCACCAAGGACGGCAAGGTCTACGCGCTCGACGCCAAAATCACGCTGGACGACAACGCTCTCTACCGCCACAAGGACCTGCTCGAGCTGCGCGACCTCAACGAAGAGGACCCGCTAGAAGTGGAAGCCTCGCGCTTCAGCCTGAACTACATCAAACTCGACGGCAACATCGCCTGCATGGTGAATGGCGCAGGACTCGCCATGGCCACCATGGACATCGTGAAATACGCCGGCGGCAGCCCCGCGAACTTCCTGGACGTCGGCGGTGGCGCCAACGCCGAGCAGATCAAGAACGCCTTCCGCATACTGCTTTCCGACCACGGTGTGAAGGCGGTGCTGATCAACATTTTTGGCGGCATTCTGCGCTGCGACGTGCTGGCCACCGGCGTGGTCACCGCCACGCGCGAGTTGAACGTCAAGATCCCCATCGTGGTGCGCATGGAAGGAACCAATGTCGAGAAAGGACAGGCCATTCTGAAAGAATCGGGATTCAATTTCACCGTCGCCGACGGCATGAAGGATGCCGCGGAGAAAGTAGTGAGGCTGGCGAAATGAGCATTCTCGTCGATCAGAACACGCGGGTGCTTTTCCAAGGCTTCACCGGCCGCGAAGCCAGCTTCCACGCCCAGGCCGCGATCGCCTACGGCACCAAAGTGGTGGGCGGAGTAACGCCGGGAAAGGGCGGCCAGACACATCTCGATCTGCCGGTCTTCAACACCGTCGCCGACGCAGTGAAACAAACCGGCGCGAACGCATCGGTGATTTTCGTTCCACCGCCCTTTGCCGCCGACGCCATCATGGAAGCCACCGAGGCGGGCGTGCCGCTGGTGGTGTGCATCACGGAAGGCATTCCAACGTCCGACATGGTTCGCGTCGCCGCCTTCATGCAGGGCCGTTCCACGCGGCTCATCGGCCCCAACTGCCCCGGAATTATTTCGCCGGGAAAATGCAAGATCGGCATCATGCCCGGCCATATTCACCGGCAAGGCAACGTGGGCGTAGTGTCTAGATCCGGCACGCTGACGTACGAAGCGGTCGGGCAACTGACGCGCCTTGAGATCGGCCAATCGACGTGCATCGGAATCGGTGGCGATCCGATCATCGGGACCAGTTTCCTCGATGCCATCAAGTTTTTCAATGCCGATCCGGAAACGCACGCCATCGTCATGATCGGCGAAATCGGTGGCAATGCCGAAGAGACCGCAGCGGCCTACATCAAGGAACATGTCAAGAAGCCCGTGGTCGGTTTCATCGCCGGACAGACCGCGCCGCCCGGCCGCCGCATGGGCCACGCCGGAGCCATCATCTCCGGCGGCTCCGGCAAAGCCGAGGACAAAATGAAGGCCATGGCCGAAGCCGGAATCACCGTCTGCGCCAGCCCAGCCGAAATAGGAGTAAAAATCAAAAGCCGTGCCCATTGAACAGACTTTTGCAATCATCAAACCCGACGCCGTCGCCGCCGGCCACACCGGCAGTATCCTGAAAATGATCGAAGCCGCCGGATTCCGCATCCGCGGATTGAAGATGACCCGCCTGACGAAGCAACAGGCCGAGGCGTTCTACGAAGTCCACCGCGAGCGCCCGTTCTACGGTGGCTTAGTGACCTTTATGACCGAAGGCCCCGTAGTGGTGCTGGCGCTCGAACGCGAAAACGCAATCAAACACTGGCGCGAGGTAATGGGCGCAACGAACCCGGAGAAAGCCGTCGATGGCACCATCCGCAAAAAATTCGCCACCAGCATCGAACGTAACTGCGTCCACGGCTCCGACGCCCCGGAAACGGCCGCGGTAGAAATCCCATTCTTCTTCAGCATGTCCGAACTGCTGTAGGAGGATGATCCTGCTGCGCCGAATTTGTAGCGCACGCACTCCTGCGTGCCGCGTCGGCACTCGTGCGGACGCCAGGCGGATTACCTGATTGCGTGCGATATTTTAGTGACCAATAGTAGCGCTGTGCAATGTTTGATTTCCGAGCCGACCGAGAACCCAATGGCCTTGAGCTCTAGCCTACGGCCTTTCCACCGGCGAGTTCCGTTAAGCTGAAGGAGTGCAAACGGTGGAGAAATTCGAAGACCACGATTACCACAACCGCAGCGCCGCGTTCGAACGGCTCTTGGCCGGAATCGACAAAATGCAATTTCGCATGACCGGCGCTCTGCCCGCTCGTGACGAGCTACATGATCGCTCGTGACGACGAACTCGGCTTATCTCTCCGATTCCCGCCACGACTTCAGCGCCGCCACTGGGACCACCAGCCGATCGAACGCCGGCGGACGGTTCTGATCCAGCGCCGCCTGCGCCTTTGCTTCCAACTCTATCGCCTCTGTAGTGCGTTTCATCCGGCGCAAAAGCCGCGCGTAATCCTTCAGCAAATATGCAACAACCGGATGAGCGCCCCCGAGCAATCGCTCCCTGATTGACCGCGATTCGTCCAGCATCGCCAGCGCCTCGGGCAGCCGCCCACTCGCCTCCAGCGCACCGCTCAAATTGTGCAACACCGCCGCGCGCGCCGGCGTCTCCGCCGCACCGATCAGATTCAGCGCCTGCTTGTGCAATTGAATCGACTCCGCAAGCCGCTTCTTTCGCGTATACACACACCCTAAATTCGACAGACTCACCGCGAGCTCCGCGTCATGCCGCCCGGAGCTTCGCCGTAAGATTTCGAGCGCACGCAATTGCAGCCGCTCCGACTCCGCAAGCTTGCCTCGCTGCTCCAACACTTGCGCCAAATTGTTCAACGCCATCGCAGTCCGGACATGCTCGCCGCCGTACGCTCTCTCGATCAGCGGCAGCGCCTCGCCCAGCAAACGCTCCGCCTCCCCGTACAGCCGGTACACTCGATATATCTCCGCCAGGTTGTTCAACACCAGCCCGAGGTCTCCCCGCGAAGGCGCGCCCAGGCGGTCGAAGATCCCCAGCGCCCGCTCGAACAACGGAGCCGCCTCACCGTAGCGTCCCTCCAGTCGAAGAATTTCCGCGACGTTGTTCATGCTCGCCGCGACGTCCGCATGTGCGCCGCCTAAAGCAGCCTGACGCAGACCGAGCGCCCGCCGGTACAACTTCTCAGCTTCCGCGTAACGCGCCTCGGCCTTGTACAGCGCCCCCAGATTGCTTGAAATCGCCGCGGTCCGCAAAAGATCCGTTGACGACGTTCCGGCCAGCGCCACATGGTATAAATACTCGGCCTCTTCAAACCGGCCATCAAAGTAAAGTTGGGCTGCCCGATTGTTCAACGCCACCGGGTTCCCCAAAACCGTCAAACACCATGCCATCAATAGCATCGTCTTGCTCCTTACTCTCAAACCGACCGATCGGTCTGTTTCTGCCGCCAAAAAAATGAAAGCCTACACCTGTAGCTCCGTCTCGATGTAATGCCTCAGATGTTCCGCCGTGCGCCGAAGATGCACCGGATCTCCATATAATTTGCTCATCATGATCCCGCCTTCCATCGTGGCCGTAAAAAATGTGGCGAAAGCGTCCGGATCGGCCTTCCGCAACTCTTTCCGCGCCACGCCCTGGCTGACGATGCGGCGCAACAGGTTACGAAAATCGTCCATCGCCTTCCTCGCCCGCGCACGCAACGCAGGATCTCCATCGTCGCTCTCCACCGCCGCGTTCAGTATCGGACAACCACCCTGGACCGGCGGATCGTTCACATAGTTAGCCATCACGTTCACGATGGTAATCAGACGCTCCACCGCGTTCCGCTTGCCCGCCAGCGCATCTCCAAACCGGTCCGCCGTCCGCTTCACCGAATAATCGAACGCTGCCAGCGCCAGCTCTTCCTTGCTCTCAAAGTGGTTGTACAGGCCGCCTTTCTGCAAGCCCGTCGCCTTCATGAGATCGGTCAGCGACACACCGTAATAACCTTTCTCGTTGAATAGCCGCGCGGCGCGCGTCAATATCATTTCCCGAGTCTCTTGACCTTTTTGCATGAAACAGACCGATCAGTCTGTTCTCCAGTATACACTAATCCAGCTATCATGAAAAGCGGTCCTGCCGGAAACTCCATGGGAAAGCGCACTGTCACCGCTGCAGCACTCGCCATTCTCGTCGCGTTAGCCGTCGGCGCTGGACCCACCGACTCGCGCGCCAAAGCGGTCGATTTCGATCGCGACATCCGCCCCATCTTCGCCGACCGCTGCTTCGCCTGCCACGGCCCCGACGAAAAGCAGCGAATGGCCAACCTCCGCCTCGACCAGAAAGACGGCGGCGCGTATTCCACTCGACGCGGCCACCGCTTGATTGCTCCCGGCGACTCAGCCAACAGTCGTTTGTTCCAACGCATCTCGGCGGCGTCCGCCACTCGAATGCCCCCGCCCGCCGCTGGCCCCGCCCTCAGCGCCGATCAGATTCAACTGGTGAAGCGCTGGATCGACGAAGGCGCAAAATGGGAGCCGCACTGGGCCTATGTCGCACCGCAGCGCGTCGCTCCGCCGGAGGTGAAAAATCCGGCGTGGGTCCGCAATCCCATCGACCGCTTCATCCTCGCCCGCCTCGATCGCGAAGGCTGGAAGCCGTCGCCCGAAGCCGCGAAAGCCACTCTTCTGCGCCGCCTGTCGTTCGATCTCACCGGCCTTCCGCCAACACCCGCCGAAATCGACGCCTTCCTAGCCGACCACTCCGCAAACGCGTACGAAAAACAAGTCGACCGCTTGCTAAACTCGCCGCACTATGGCGAGCGCATGGCCATGCCGTGGCTCGATCTCGCCCGCTATGCCGATACGCACGGCTACCACATCGACAGCCATCGCGATCAGTGGCACTGGCGCGACTGGGTGATCGCCGCCTTCAACCGCAACATGCCCTATAGCGAGTTCATCGTCGATCAACTCGCCGGCGACCTGCTGCCCAACGCCACCATCGACCAGAAAATCGCCACCGGCTTCAACCGCAACCACATGATCAATTTCGAAGGCGGCGCGATTGCCGAGGAGTATCAAAACGAATATGTTGTCGATCGAGTGGAGACCACAGCAGTCGCCTTCCTCGGCTCCACGATGGGCTGCGCGCGCTGTCACGATCACAAATACGACCCAATATCGCAGCGTGAGTTTTACCGCTTCTACGCCTTCTTCAACACCATCCCCGAAAAGGGCCTCGACGGACGCAAAGGCAACGCCGAGCCGATCGCGCAGTTGCCCACGCCGGAACAGGCCGCCGACCAGTCCCGCCTGAAACAGGAACTCGCCGCCGCCGAGCGCGCTCTCCCCGAAAAAGAAATCGCCCGCCTCCAGGCGGACTGGGAAGCCACCGCAACCTTGCGCAAACCGTCGCAGGAAAAACTCCTGGCGCATTATGAAATGGACGGCAACCTCGTAGATTCCTCCGGCCACTACGCCCGCGGCCGAATCCTCAAAGGCGATGTCGGCTTCCCCGCAGGCATGGTCGACAAAGCAGCCGACTTTGGTGCAGACACACACGTGGATTTCGGATCAATCGCCAATTTCGATACGAAGGACGCTTTCTCCATTGCCGTTTGGGTGCGCGGCAACAGCATCCTCCCGATGGACGTGTTCCAGAAAATCACGGATGCCGATTCGCGCCAGGGTTTCGAGCTGGTCTACGGCGACGCGATTCCAATCGGCGATTTGCGCCGCGGCGCGCAGCTCTCATTTCGGCTCACGCACCACTGGCCCGGCGACGCCATCGAAATTCGCACCAAAGATTATCTGCCACGCGAGTCGAAAGATCCCGATGTGCCGCGGCCCTGGTACCACGTTACGATCACTTACGACGGCTCCCGCCGCGCGTCCGGCATCTCGCTATTCATAAACGGCAAGCCAGCCGAGGTTGAAATCTTGCAAGATCACCTAACCGGATCGATCAAGAATGCGGCATCACTGGTCGTCGAAGAATACAAAGGGCAACTGGACGATTTGCGGATTTACAATCGGGTGCTCGCCGAGGGAGAAATTGGAGAACTTGCGGTTGACGAACCGGCTCGGGCTTCGCTGTTTCTTCTTGAGAAGGCGAGATCCAAAGATCAGGCTGCAAGGCTCCGGGAGTACTTTTTGACCTATGCCGCACCCCCTGATTTTCGCCAAATATTCGCCCGATTTAAGGCATTAAAAGCCGCAAAACGGAGCCTGGAAGAGGCGATTCCGACCACCATGGTGATGGCCGAATCGATGAAGCCGCGCGAGACGGCGATCCTCGGCCGCGGCGATTATCGGAATCGGGGCGAGAAGGTGACGCCGGGCGTGCCCGCCATTTTGCCGCCGCTGCCCGCTGGCGCGCCGGCGAATCGATTGACGCTGGCGCGATGGATCGTCGATCCGGCGAATCCGCTGACGGCGCGCGTGGCGGTGAATCATTTCTGGCAAATGTATTTCGGGCTGGGCTTGGTGAAGACGGCCGAGGATTTCGGTTCCCAGGGAGAACCGCCGAGTCATCCTGAGTTGCTCGATTGGCTTGCTACCGAATTTATTCGCACCGGCTGGGATGTCAAAGCGATGCAGAAGCTGATCGTGATGTCGGCGACTTATCGCCAATCTTCAAGAAGCACACCGGAGCTGCGAGAGAAAGATCCGGAGAATCGGCTGCTCGCGCATGGCCCGCGTTTCCGGCTTCCGGCCGAAACGATTCGCGACAACGCGCTCGCGGTCAGCGGGCTCTTGAATGAAAAGGTCGGCGGTCCGCCCGTTTTTCCCTACCAACCCGACGGGCTGTGGGAGGAGACCGCTTACGGCGATGTCTACTCGGCGCAGAGCTACACGCCGAGCCATGGCCGGGATCTCTATCGGCGCAGCATGTACACTTTTTGGAAGCGCACCAGTGCGCCGCCCTCGCTGATCACGTTCGATGCCCCGAATCGTGAGAAGTGCGTGGCGCGCCGCGCCGTCACCAATACGCCGCTGCAAGCTTTGGTGCTGATGAACGATCCGACTTACGTCGAGGCCTCGCGCATGTTGGCGCAGCGGTTGATCGCCGAGGCCGGCGCGGATCCGAACCGCCGCATCGCCTTGGCTTTTCGCCTGGCCATGGCTCGCAAGCCTACTGCGAAGGAAGAACAAATCCTGCGCGATCTGGCACGTGCGGGAAACGCCGAGTACCGCGCGCATCCAGATCAGGCCGCGAAGCTGCTGCGCGCCGGAGAATCGAAACCCGATCCAAAACTGAACGAAGCGGATCTCGCCGCATGGACCATGGTGGCCAGTGCGATCCTGAACCTCGACGAAACCATCACCAAGGAATAATCGATGGACCCAATTCAATACGCTGAACGCCTGTCGATGACCCGCCGCCACTTCTTCTCGCGGACCAGCACGGGGATTGGCGCGGCCGCGCTGGCATCGTTATTCAGTCAGGATAGTTTGCTGGCCGAATCGGTGGACCGCGATCCCACCACCGGCGCTCTCTCGGGACTGCCCCATTTCCCGGCGAAGGCCAAGCGCGTGATCTATCTTCATCAATCGGGCGCGCCGTCGCAAATCGATTTGTTCGACTACAAACCGCAGCTCAAGAAACTGCACGGCAAGGAGCTGCCGGATTCGGTGCGCAACGGGCAGCGCATCACCGGAATGACTTCCGGCCAAAGCTCGTTCCCGGTTGCGCGTTCCCTATTCGAATTCCAACAGCATGGCAATAGTGGAACCTGGCTGAGCGAGTTGCTGCCTTATCACCACAACATCGTCGACGACATCGCCATCATCAAAACCGTCAACACGGACGCGATCAATCACGATCCGGCGATCACCTTTATTCAGACCGGCAGCCAGCAGCCCGGACGCCCCAGCCTCGGCTCGTGGGTGAGCTACGGGCTGGGAAGCGAGAATAAGAATCTGCCGTCGTTCGTGGTGCTGATCTCGCAATCGAGCGCCATCAATGTCGATCAGCCGCTGTTCTCGCGACTGTGGGGCAGCGGCTTTCTGCCGTCGAACTACCAGGGCGTAACTTTTCGCGCGGGCAGCGATCCGGTGCTTTATCTTTCGGACCCGCCGGGCGTCGGGAAAGAGGCGCGACGCCGCATGCTCGATTCGGTTGCCAAGCTGAATACGCTCACTTCGCAGGCCTACGGCGATCCGGAGATCGAGACGCGCATCGCGCAATACGAGATGGCCTATCGTATGCAAACATCCGTGCCGGAGCTGATGGATCTTTCGAAGGAGCCCGATCGCGTGTTTGAAATGTACGGACCGGATTCGCGGAAGCCAGGGACCTATGCCGCCAATTGCCTGCTGGCTCGCAGGCTGGCCGAGCGCGGCGTCCGCTTCATCCAGCTCTATAAACGCGGATGGGATCAGCACAACGATCTACCGCGCGATCTGGCGCTGCAAACGAAGAGCACCGACCAGCCTTCGGCCGCATTGATTCAGGACTTGAAGCAGCGGGGTCTGCTGGATGACACGCTGGTGATCTGGGACGGCGAGTTTGGGCGGACTGTTTACTGCCAGGGAAAGCTAACCGAGACCAATTACGGGCGCGATCATCATCCGCGATGTTTTGCGATTTGGATGGCGGGCGGGGGGATCAAACCGGGGATCAGCGTTGGGGAGACGGACGATTACTGCTACAACATCGTCAACGATCCGGTTCATGTGCACGATGTGCAGGCGACAATCCTGAACCGGCTGGGCGTGGATCACAAGCGGCTGACGTACAAATTTCAGGGACGGCATTTCCGGTTGACGGATATTGCG
>DASQGY010000267.1:0-68124 GCA_035632375.1 Bryobacteraceae bacterium
TTCCCAAATCATCACCAGCCGGCCAGGATCCCGGTAAGGAAGCTGCCGCAACAGCACCGCGTCCAGCGCGCTGAACATCGCCGTATTCGCCCCAATCCCCAGCGCCAGCGCCAGCACCGCCACCACCGCAAACCCGGGGGACTTCGTGTAAGACCGTAGCGCAATCCGAATATCGTTAAGCATCTACTACTATGTACGCATATCTTTTGTTCGCGAATGCGATAGAATAGGCCCTATCCGGCCGCATCGTCCGGAAAAATTCAGGGAGGCTCCCAAGTTGAAACGTCTACTCTTCGCGGTATCCTTTTGTGTGTCCGCTTTCGCCGCATCCAGCATCTACGAATTCACTCTGAACTCCATCGACGGCCAGCCCGCTCCTCTGGCTGCTTACAAAGGCAAAGTGCTCCTCCTGGTGAACGTGGCCAGCAAGTGCGGCTTCACGCCGCAATACAAGGAACTCGAAGCCATGTACGAAAAGTACAAAGACCAGGGCTTGCTGGTAGTCGGATTCCCAGCCAACAATTTCATGGCCCAGGAACCGGGTACCAACGAAGAGATCAAGACTTTCTGCAGCCGCACTTACAACGTCACCTTCCCCATGTACTCCAAGATTTCCGTGAAGGGTGACGACAAAGCGCCCCTCTATCAGTTCCTGACCGACAAATCCGCCAACCCAACCACCGGCGGCGACATCAAGTGGAATTTCACCAAATTCCTGGTCGGCCGCGATGGCAAAGTGCTCGCCCGCTTTGAACCGGCGGTGAAGCCGGACTCCCAGGAAGTGGTCAGTGCGATGGAGAAAGCCCTGAAGCAGTAGCAGCCAGTCCCTCGCAGATTCCGGCCTGACTGTTAGCTGTCCTACGCCATCTTGTCCCTGGAAACGGGACACCTTGTCCTGCAATAGACCTCGGCTGGCCCTCGTTCCAGTCCATAAACTATTAATAATAAATGATTTAATCATGAACTAGTAATTGGCCCTATGGCTGCCTCCTAAGGCGTCGAGGTTCGACTCCTATGAGGCTCACGGTAGCGACTTGGCTGATGTTTGCGGCGGCTGCCTTTGGCCAGCCCCCAGTTCACAAGCTCTCGGCGGAGCTCCAGAACATCGGCTCCGACCAGACGGTCGACGTCATTGTCCAATACCGGCACTCCCCCCAAATGGAAAACCACCGCCGGGTTGTCGATGCGGGCGGAAGATTCAAGCGTGACCTGAGCATCATTCGCGGCGCTCAGTACTCGGTGTCCGCCAGCCAGCTCGAAGCGCTGGCCAACAATCCGGATGTCGAATTTATCTCTCTGGACCAGCCTGTCTTTGCGACGGACAATGGCGGCGCCGGTTCGGGCGATGGAAGCATCAATCCCAATGCATACAAAGGCAGCCCAGACTTTGGCTGGAGAACCGTCGGCGCCGACATGGCCAGCAACGTTTTCGGTCTCAAGGGCAACGGCATCGGCATCGCGGTGATCGACAGCGGCGTACAGGATCACGCCGATTTGAGCGCCGACCAGGACCATGGCGGCATCGTGTATCGCTTCAGTTTGGTCGGTGGAAGCGATTCTGATATCTCCGATGCATACGGTCATGGGACCCACGTCGCTGGGATTATTTCAGGAGACGGATTCGACTCCACCGGAAGCCAATACACCTACACGGTGCGCGGCATCGCGCCAAACGCGAACATCGTCAGTCTTCAGGTGCTGGACCGCAATGGCGCCGGCACGGATAGCAATGTGATTGCCGCCATCCAACAAGCCATCTCGCTCAAGAATCGATACAACATTCGCGTAATCAACCTGTCGCTCGGCCGGCCCGTGACCTCATCCTATACGGTCGATCCACTGTGTCTGGCTGTTCAACAGGCTTGGCAGGCCGGCATCGTCGTCGTTGTCGCCGCAGGCAACTCCGGGCGCGATAATTCACTCGGAACCAACGGCTACGGCACCATCACCGCCCCCGGCAACAGCCCCTACGCCATCACCGTCGGCGCCATGAACACGGTAGGCACATTGGTGAGCGCCGATGACAAGATCGCCAGCTACTCTTCCAAGGGACCGGCCTCGATCGACCACATCGTCAAGCCCGACCTGGTGGCGCCTGGCAACCGCGTGCTGTCCCTGCGTGACCCCAACTCTACCTTGGATACGACCTTCCCGAATAACCAGGTGGCGACATCGGTGTACCAGCAAGGCGCCAACCAGAGAGCGGCGAATTATTACATGATGAGCGGCACCAGCATGTCCGCGCCCATGGTCAGCGGATCCGCCGCGCTGCTGATACAGCAAAACCCGTCCCTCACCCCCGACCAGGTTAAGGCGCGCCTGATGAAGACCGCCACCAAATTCGCTCCCGGCTACAGCACCGCCACCGACCCGGTGACCGGCATGACCTATACCAGCGAGTACGACATCTTCACCGTCGGTGCTGGCTACCTGAATATCCCGGCCGCGCTGGCAAGCAGCGATCTGCTCAGCGGATCGGCTCTGTCGCCAACCGCCACCTTCGACGTCCCCAGCGGAACCATCCTCATGGGGCCAACCGGTACCGCCGCCGTCTGGGGTACCGCCGCTGTTTGGGGTACACCGGCTGTCTGGGGTACGGCCGCCGTTTGGGGTACTAATGTGTTCGTAAATGGCACTGCCGCCGTCTGGGGTACCGGAGCCGTTTGGGGTACGGCAGCGGTGTGGGGCACTGCAACCCCGCAAGCCTTTGCCGCTGTCTGGGGAACTGCCGCCGTCTGGGGCACAGGACAAACCAGTGGCGAAGCTACCACCATTGCCATCAACGGAGATAACTAAGCCGTGACTCGCCTCGCCAAAACCTATCTCGGCGCGGTAACCGTGGCTGGGGTGGCGACCATGGCCGTGGGGTTGGCCACCTGGCACCCGGGCGACCTCGTTCGCTTCGTCGTGTTCCTCGCCCTCTTCGCCGGTGCCGCCACGCTGAAGGGTAGAATCCCACGCGTTACCGGAACCTATTCCCCAGTTTTCTTCTTTGCTCTACTCGGCTCCGCAATATTGCCGTTCGGGGAGGTGGCTGTGGCGTCCGCACTGGCGGGAATAGTGCAGTGTACGTTCCGGCAGCAACGGCGTCCAACCCTCACGCGAATCTGCTTCAACGCCGCAAACCTGGTGCTCAGTGCAGCATCCGGCTTTGTCTTCATCCAGCGCCTGCTTCCCGGCCTGGACCATCAGCCGCAGTTGCTCTGCTTCCTGATGGGCGCATCCGTCTTCTATCTGGTGAATACGGGACTCGTCTCCGTGGCGCTCACCTTAGTAGAAGGAGGATCGCTGTCGCGCATCTGGAACCATTGGTGCCTCGGTTCGCTTCCGTATTACTTGGCCGGATCCCTGATCGTGGCGGCCACCATCGGCGCCACCAGCGCCGCGACTTTTGTGTGCCTTATCCTGCTGGCTCCCCCCATGCTTCTGGTGACCATCTACTATCGCCTCTGGTTACGAGGCGGAAACACACAGAACTGAGCGCCACGCATTTGGCTCGGTGGACGTTGGTTCAAACCCTACGGGGTGGATCGATACTTGGACCAGCGGAAGTTTAGCCGATTTTTTGCATTCATTCAGGCCCAACCACAAGTAGTACGTCAATCCTTGGTGGCAGCGGTTCTAGCCCGTTGCATGCTCAAACGTCCCGCATCACCTGAAAACCACTCTGCGTGCTATTCAGAATTGGGTTGGACCACATCACCCGCGCCCGCCCCCGAAAGAACTTGTGACGAAAACGCACTTCCGTGCCCGCCGAGAGCGATGGCTCCCGGTATGAGGCGCGAAATCCCGAGCTGCTGACATCCAGCACTTCTCCCAGGATCACTGCCCCCGTTTCATCCTCGGCTACCAAGTGGACTTCGCCCTGGCAAATCGTTCGAGTCTCGCGCCGGCTGTCCGCGAAGCGCGCGACAAGGCCAGTCGCCAGCGTCAATTGCGTTGCGGTTGTCATGTTTGCTTCGATTCCAGTGCATCGGAGCTACCATTGCGACTATTGCCGTAAGGGCCATTGAATCAACCAATTAGTCTCGACGGCCAGGGTGATGACTTGGGACGCAATGTCTCACGTGCGACGGTCTGTCCCTCAAAACAGAAACGGCAGGTCGAATCGCCCCGAGGCAACCTTCGGTGCCGTTTCCGGCCTGTTGCTGCTTCGCCTGCGGTAGAGCATCACCCCCGCGATGATCAATAAGCCGACTGCGGCAATGATGTCGGTGCTGGTGCTCAGCAGATCGAAAATTGATGCGGGAAACGCATGCGGCGGCGCCGCCGGAGGTGTTTCCGGAACCACCCTGCCCAGGTCCGCAGCAATGCGCGTCCGGGCGGCGGTCATCACAGCGATGATGGCGATAATCACGTACCCCGCCATCAGCCCGTATTCCAGCCGGTCATTACCGGGCTCCCCGCCCCAGGTGGCCTCGCCCCGCAATTGCCTGTCGAGCCGCTCCATCGGTCTCCTCTTCTGTTTGATCCTCTATCGGGATAATCCGAACTCAGTAAATATGCGGGGAACCTCCTAAGTGATTCGCCGTAATCCCTTACAACCACCCCGAGCGGAGTACCGCACATGCCGCCGCCTGCCGCCTGCTTCCTGCCGCCTGCTTCCCGCCGCCTGCCGCCTGCATCCTGCCGCCTGCCGCCTTCCCCTTGTACAATCCATTCATGAGACACACACTTGTCTTCCTCGTTGCCTGCCTCTGTGCCGCACAGACGATCCCGGTGAAGTGGGAGGAAATGACCGCCGCCGACTTCGAACAAGCTCTGCAGACCGCCAAGGGAACCTGCGTCCTCCCGTTCGGCATCATCGAAAAGCACGGCCCGCACCTCCCGCTCGGCAACGACCTCATCAATGTCCGCTACGCCGTCCTCCACGGCGTCGCCAAGGAATTCGCCGTCGTGTTTCCCGAATACTACTTCGGCCAGATCTTCGAAGCCCGTCACGAGCCGGGCACCATGGCCTACAGCGCCAAGCTGCAACTGGAGCTCCTGCAGGAAACGACAGACGAAATGTCGCGCAACGGCTGCAAGAAGATCCTGATCGTGAACGGCCACGGCGGCAACAACCACCTCCTGCCGTTCTTCGCCCAGGCACAAATGGCCGCACCGCACGATTACGTCGTGTACGTGTTCAACAGAAGCCAGTATCCCGCAGGCCGTCCGCCGCTCAAGGATAAAGTGGACGCCCACGCCGGCGAATCGGAAACATCGCACACCATGATCGCCCGCCCCGACCTGGTGCACATGGACCGTGCGCCCCAAGAATCGGGCGCCGACCGCAACCGCCTGGATCTCCCGGCAGGCGTCTACACCGGCATCTGGTGGTACGCAAAATTCCCCGACCACTACGCAGGCGACGCCAGCGGAGCCAACACCACTCTAGGCGAATTCGACATGAACGCCTGGGCCACCAGCATCGCCGACGCCATCCGAGCCATCAAAGCCGACCAGGTAAGCCCGCGCCTGCAAGACGAGTTCTACAAAAAATCCGAGAAGCCGCTCAACACTAGGCAATAGAGAAAAACCGGGGACAGACGAATCTGTCCCAAGCCGCGTAAATCCCGACGGAGCGCTCGATCCATGTCGGCGGTGGACAGATCCGTCTGTTTCCGGTTTTTCGGTTCTAGCTTAGACCCCAATATCCTCCCCCCACAACTCCGCATTCCCCGCAATAAACTCCGTCATCATCCGAATACACTCCGCATCCTGCAACACATCCACCACCACGCCATTGCTCCTCAAATGATCCTCAGCCCCAACGTACGTCCGATTCTCCCCCACCACCACCCGCGGAATCTTGTAAAGCACAACAGCCCCACTGCACATCGGACAGGGCGACAGCGTCGAGTAAAGGGTACACTCCCGATAAACGCGCGCCGCCAACCGCCCGGCATTGCGCAAACAATTCATCTCCCCATGATCGATAGCGCTCCCGGTCTGCACCCGGCAATTGTGCCCGCGCCCAATGATTTTCCCCTGGTGCACCAACACCGACCCAATGGGAATCCCACCCTCAGCAAGACTCTTCCGAGCCTGCTCAATCGCCGCCAGAATAAACGGATCCGTCACAACCATATCCTAACTCCGCACAATTGTTACCGAGCCGTGACCGACGATGTAGCGCACGCACTCATGCGTGCCGTGTTCACACTCTGTGAACACAAGCTGGGCCAGTTGCGCCAAACCGCACTCACGCCGACCGTTCTCTCTTCAGCGCCTCGTGCAGCAGCATCTTGATGTACGTCTGGTACGGCAGCCCCTTCTCATGTGCAAGGTCCTGAGCGGCCTTGATGTCAGGCACCGGCAGCCGCATGGTAACGGTCTTCAACGGAACAGCCCGCCGCGCCTTGCCGGACTTCAGCGCGCGCTTCATGATCTCCGTCGCCGCCTCCGGATGGCTGTCCCACCACTCGGCCTCAGCAGCTTCGGTGCGAAATCTTGGAATTGTGATTGGCTTCTTGGGCATATTCATTTCCCCTGGAAGTACAACTGTTGCTGTGCCTTGGTCATGTCGTAAGCGGTGACCACTCGGATCTTTCCGCGCCGTTCGATGTATAGAATCGTAACCAGTCGCCCCACCTTGGTGCGCCCAAAACAGAGCACCCGTTCTTCGCCCTTGCGCTGTTGAACATCGGCTTCCAACGGTTCGATCAGGATCGCCTCTTCGGCCTCCCCTGGGCCGATGCCGTGTCTTGCAATGTGCTCCAAGTTGTCGGCATCCCAATCGAACTCCACCTTTTACATTGTACATACATACTTTGATGTAAGTATATCGATCCCTCATGATTCGCAACGAGACCAAATATCGGGAAACCTCAACTCGACTCGCTGACGAACGTAACCGGCTCGCCGAGCATCGGCGCAGATTGAAGAAAGCCGGCCTCAGCGCAGCGGAGATCAAGCGGGTCATTGATCCAATGGAGTCGTTCCACCTTCAGTTGAAGGAAGAGGTAGCGCACTACGAGCGCCTGAAACGCGGCGAGTTTGAGGACCTGGAGAATCTCCGCGGCCTTGGCCACCTCCTGATCTCGGTACGGATCGCCCAAGGAATCTCCCAGCGTGAATTAGCGAAACGCCTGGACGTGCACGAGTCCCAGGTTTCCCGAGACGAGCGAAACGAATACTTCGGCATCACGCTGGAACGGGCCGCCAAGATTCTGGAGGCTCTCAGCATTCGCCTTCACACCAGAGTGGAAATCGAGACAAGCCGAAAGAAAGCCCTGGCATAAGAGTGGTGCAGCACCGCTCCCGATCATCTGGGACGGGCCGCGCTTGCTGACAACCGGTCCCACCACATCATTGCAAGCAGTCACAAGTGTTATAACGCTCCCGGATCACTTCGCAGCGATCCCGGATGTACACTTGTCTTCGGAGTATGGTTCGATGCTCATGGATCGCTCTGACAGGAACCCCGCCAGCTCCTTGAACATCTCCTCGCGCTGCCCTGGCGAAAAGACATCGGTAGGATTTGAGGCCTGTGGGCACCAACGGAACACAGATCCCGCCGGGAACTGCTGAAGCTTCCTCTTCAGTCCTTCCAACGTGGGCGCGGTGTAGCCGGCCACGCGAAATGCCGAGGGATATATCGCACCGCCATTGGAGACGTCCACGGGAACGACTCCCGACAGAGAGTCTCGACTCCACTGTTGCCTGCACCAATCGTCCACGCAGAGCCCGAGAAGACGTGTTCGGCGCGGCTCATCCAGAATCCAGGATTGAGCGGTTGCGATTGAGCTGAACAGAGTGGAACCCAATTGGTCCTCAAGATTACGTACACCGGTGACAGGGTGGACTGCGAGCTCCGTAGCCCGGCCGCTGCCAGCGCTCCGACCATCGTTCCAGCCGCTTCCACAGCAGCGGTTCCACGCTCGCGTCACCGTGCGCGGCTAGAACCTGCGCCGCGCTCACGGCCGCCTCTGGATCGGAATCGTCCAACGTAGCGCTCGCCTGTGCCTGGACCGCCCTGTTCCAGACCACCGAGGCGACTCGGTTGAGTAGCCAGCGGTAGCAACCGCGCCGCTCGCGGTTGGCCATAGCCTGCTGCAGAACTTGGCCTCCCCCGTTCTTACCCTCTCCTGGAACCGTGCGAACGAAGTAGCTTACGAATGATTCCTCTTCGGCGCACGGCCACGATTGCTCAGCGTAGCGCTCGCGGATCTGACTTGCCAATCGCACCGTCCCGAATTTTGCCACCAGCGGCAACGCGATCCGCAAGTCCGTCTTCAGCAGAGCCGAGAGTGAGTCGTCGGCCTCGGGGATATTCTGGGCCGGAAACTCCCGGACTGCGAAGCTGGCAAACCGCGGTTTTCCACTTGCCACATCGCTCCTGACAATGCGCGCTGCTTCTTCCGGTGAGAGCTCGTTCAGCCGCCGCAACGCTGACTCCGCGATTCCGCCGCCAAGGCCCCAGACTTGTAGAGGCATCGCACCATTGGGCAAGGTATTCGATTTCGCTGTGCCAATCACTGCTCGCAAGGACGGAATCATCTCTGGCCCGCGCACTAAGTCCCATTTCTCGCCAAGCAATGCGGATTGCCGGTCGGCCGCAAACTCCAGGAAGTGCGCGATCAATTCTTCACGTGACAGGCCGTCGTCGTCTGGTGGAATTAGTCCCGCGGCCTTGGCGGCATCTGGAACCAGAGAAGCGATCGCCTCAGCCGATATCTGACGAGCAACGGCATCCTTACCGGAAACCACGGCGATCAATCCGATTGCTTCTTCGCGTACAATCTCTTGGAAGCGTTCCTGTCTGGCTTCGACAACCGCCAATAGTTTTTGCATGTCGTTGGGGAACTGCCACATGAATATTGGCAAAGGCTTTGGTGCGTCCTTCTGCAGTAGCGTGAAGAGAGCTCGAACTCGTATATCCCATTCCCCAACCCCGACTTGCGAATCGGCCAGATAACGATCGAACGCCCCAAGCATTTGCGGCCGATCGCGTGCGCCAACCAGCAGCAGCGCGTCCGGACCGTTGCCAGTCTTGCGCGCATCTTCGAACGATAGCTGCACCGCGCCAAGCGACCCAAGATATCGCAGCTCACGGCGTACCAAGGCAATTTTTTGGCTAAGCGGACCGTGAGGAACTGGGGGGGCGCCAGGTGTGGCTTGCTCCGGTTCCGCCTGGTCGAGCACCGCTCGAATCTCATTCAGTTTGGCGAGCCTCCAATCTGCATCTTCCGCCAGGATCTCTATGTCGATCATGTCCGAGACGGCGGCGAATTGAGCAGTTCTCTCACCGCTCTCGCCTGTCACCCGCTCCCGCGTCAATCGATGCGATTTCAGATACAAGCGATAGTGCCCCGGAAGATCGAACCGAAACCAATCGTTCAGATCCAATTCGATTTTGTAAGGCTTCGATTCCAGAACCGCATACGTACGAAGTCCGCCGCCAAGGCCGCCGAGGACGCCAGTACCGAAATAGTCCTGGTAGGGATCGGTGGCGTCTTCCCGATCCATTACGAATTCTTCCGTGGGTAATCTACCGCTGCGATCATATGTGGCTCCGTTGAGTTTGTATTTTTCTGGCGAGTCGCTGGAGAACGATAGTGTCAGAGGAATTCGCTCCCCTATATGAAACCTTCGCTGACTACTCGCCGTGTCCAATCGAAAATGGAGGTCAGGCGGATTCGTTGAGAAGTCACGTCTATGACGTTCGTCGAAGTTTTCCGCCAATAGAGGCGGCACCAACAGGTATCGAACCGCAAGCGACGCAAATGCCATTCGCCGCCACGACCATCGCAGTTGCATTCATTTTCCTCTCTCGTCTCGCGACAAGTGCGTAGACACCATGCGATACACTTCAGTTCCCCAATTCTATCGATTCCCGTCAAATGTGGGTAGTGTATCTTCTACCGGTCACCACACTTTCTTGATAATCGCATCCCTCTTTTCAGCTATTTACCCCTCCCAACCCTCAAAACCCTTGCACCCTACTGTTACAATCCCCTCGGGCCCGTTCCGCCCAAATCCCATCACGAATATCTAAGGAGTATCGAAATGTCCGCTTCCGCCACCGTCAATCGCGCCAACGCCCAATCCTCCACCGGCCCCCGCACCGCCGAAGGCAAGCTCCATTCCTCGCAAAACGCCATCAGCCACGGACTCACTGCCGGCACAGCCCTCCTCCCCGGTGAGGACGCCGACGCCTACCACCACTTCTGCCGCCGCATGATCGAAGACCTCCGCCCCGAAGGCATGCTCGAAGAGCAACTCGCCCAAACCGTCGCTGACGCCCAGTGGCGCTTGAACCGCTGCCGCAATCTGGAGCGCAAGGTCACCCTCGCCGAGTATCAAGACCCACTTAAGCTCACCGAAGCCCTCAGCAAATTCAGCCTCTACGAACACCGCCTCACGCGCAAATTCCAAACCACCCTCAAGCAGTTTCGCGACATCCAAGCCGACCGCCGCCAGCGCGAAAAAGCCGAGTTCGACGACGCCGCCAAAGTCATGAAGCACCATCAATCCAAGCAGATAGACTACAATCCAGCCCACGATGGCTTCGTTTTTTCAGCACCCCAATTAGACACCTGGATGCGCCGCCAACAGCACATCGAAGACGCGGCGCTGGCCGAGCTAACAGAAGGTAACGTAAACCATCAAACCGGCGCCCACGCCGCCAGCGCTTGACCCGGCCAATCCAAACCCTTTATAATCAAGGCTTAGAGCTACATCAGGCCAAAATGGAATGACCCATCGAGAAGTCGACATCCTGCATTCCATCGTGGAGTCGTATATCCAGACCGGCGAGCCTGTGTCCTCCAATACAATCGCCCAGCGGTCCAAGGACAACCTCAGCTCTGCCACCATCCGCAATGTCATGGCGCAGCTCTATGATGACGGATACCTCCACCAGCCCCACACCTCCGCTGGCCGCGTGCCCACGGAGAAGGCGTTCCGCAGCTACGTCCAGTCGCTGGCCAAGGCCCGCCTGCTCATGGCCGAACTGCAACGCCTGCGTAGCGAGCTCAGCCAGCTCACCACCATGGAAGCCCGCGTCGAGCGCTCCTCGCACATGCTCACCGAGATGACCCAGAGCGTCGGCATCACCGCCGCTATTCCTGCCTCCAGCCAGACGCTTGACCAGATTGAACTGCTCGCCCTCGCCGATCGCCGCGTGCTCATGATCGTCATGACGCGCGACCGCATGGTTCACAACCGCGTGGTCTCGCCCGACGAGCCGGTGTCGCAGGATGAGCTGGTCTCCATCCGCAACTACATCAACCGTAATTTCGCCGGCTGGAATCTCACGGAAATCCACTCCGACCTCAAGCGCCGGTTCGAACAGCAGAGCGCGGCCTACGATGCACTACTCAAGAAGCTGACGCTGCTCTATTCGAAAGGTCTGCTCGACATCGAGCTTGTGCCGGAGATTCACATGGAGGGCACCGGCAACCTGATCGCTCTTGATCTGCACCTCACGCGCGAAAAATTGCGCGAGCTCTTCCAGACGCTCGAAGAGAAGAAGCGGATTTTGCATTTGCTGGATCGATTCCTCGAACAGCCGGCCGGCGAGCTGGCGGTTCAAGTTGGATTGGCCGACGCCCATCCCAGCCTCCGTGAGCTCTCGCTCATCGGAGTGTCCATCCCGCTGGGCAGCGGATTGTCGGCTAAGATCGCCGTCCTGGGCCCCATGCGCATGAACTACGGCAAAGCCATGTCCGCCGTTTTTCATGTGGGCCAGGCGTTTCGGAATCTGCCGGTTTAGCCGGTCTAGGAGGTTGCTGAGGAACCGGTGACTGGCTACGCTGTCCCAAGCCGCCGCATTCCAGACGGAAACACGAACAGCTCTTCGGCGCGTGGACGGCGCTGCCTGTCACCGGTTTTTCAGCAACCGGCGCTGAGAGTGTCCGCCAAACCTTATTAAACTGAAAGTATGAACCCGAACGAACCCATTGTCGATTCCATGGAGGGCGCAGATCCTCCCGCTCCAGCGTCGACTCTGGAGTCAGTCGCCGCCGAGCGCGACCGCCTAGCGGAAGAAAAGAGCGATCTGACCGACCGCCTGCTCCGGTTGCAGGCCGAGTTCGAAAACTTCCGCCGCCGCGCCGAGCGCGAAAAATCCGACGTCCTGGAATATGCCAGCACCGAGACCGTCCGTGCCATCCTGCCCATCCTCGACGACTTCGAGAGGGCTCTCAAGGTGGAATGCACCGGCAAGGATTATGCCAAAGGAATGGAGTTGATCTACCAGCGGCTATCGGACGCGTTAAAGAAGTTGGGCGTTGAGCCGATTAGTGCGAAGGGCCAGAAATTCGACCCGCACATCCACCACGCCGTCGATATGGTGGAAACTGACGAAGTGGAAGATCATACCGTTTTGGACGAATATCAACAAGGTTATAATTTCCGGGGACGCCTGCTGCGGCCGGCCATGGTGAAAGTGGCTGTGACCAAGAAATGAACGCAAAGAAATGAACGCCACCAAGCGCGACTACTACGAAGTGTTGGGCGTCGGGCGCGACGTCGACGATCCCGGCTTGAAGAACGCCTATCGCGAGCTGGCCAAGAAGTACCATCCCGACCGCAATTCCGACCACGGCGCCGAAGAGCGTTTCAAAGAAGCTTCGGAAGCTTATAGCGTCTTGAGCGATCCGCAAAAACGCGCCGCGTACGATCGCTACGGCCATCAGGGCTTGCAGGGAATGGGCGCCAATCAGGGCTTCGATCCAAACGCCTTCACCGATTTCAGCGATATCCTGGGCGACTTGTTCGGCTTCGGCGATTTGTTCGGAGGCGGCCGTCGTGCTGGCGGGCGCTCTCGGGCCCAGCGCGGCGAGGACCTGCGCTACGATCTCGAAATCAATTTGGAAGACACTATCCGCGGGCTGAGCGTCGACATTCAGGTTCCACGCCTCGACCAATGCTCGCGCTGCCAGGGAAGCGGCGCAGAGAAAGTCGACGGCCTGGTCACTTGCCCCATGTGTCACGGCCGCGGCGAGGTGATCTACCAGCAGAGTTTCCTCCAGATCCGGCGCACCTGCGGACAGTGCGGAGGACGCGGCCAGATCATCCGGCGTCCATGTACGCAGTGCAAGGGCGAACGCTACGTGCGCAGCGAGCGCAAGCTGAAAGTCAATATTCCCGCCGGCGTCGATAACGGCACGCGACTGCGTCTATCGAACGAAGGACAACCCGGAGGGAATGGCGGTCCGCACGGCGATTTATATGTGGTGGTCAAGGTCAAAGATCATCCGATCTTCGAACGCGAGAACGACGAACTGCACTGTACCATTCCCATCAACGTGGCCCAAGCCGCGCTGGGAACGGATATCGACCTGCTGACTTTCGATGGCTTGCAAACGGTAAAAGTGCCGGAAGGCTCCCAGAGCGGCGCGCGCGTCCGGCTTCGTGGCTTGGGCATCCCCAGGCTCCAGGGATCCGGCCGTGGCGACCTCTTCGTCCACATCGACGTGAAGGTCCCAAGCAAACTAACGCGCGAACAAAAGCGCCTCTTCGAGCAACTCCGCGAAACCCTCCCAGCCGAAAACGAGCCGCACGAAAAAAGCATAATCGACAAAGTCAAAGACTACTTCATGTAGTCTGGCTCTTTCACCCCGCCGAATTTAACCTCCCCGTCCTCTCCAACCACGACCGGAACATCTGCGTGAACGCATGCACCTCCGGCGACGCCCAGAGCTCCTCCACCGTACACTTCATCTTCCGCCGCCAGTTCGGATACTGCTCCGTACTGCCGGGCAAATTCTGCTGCTCAGTCTCCTTCAACAGGTCTTCCTGATTCAGCAGCATCAGCTTCGACGGTGTCGAGGCCAGCAGTCCGACGATCGCGTTATGCATCTCTCCAGCGAGCTCGGGAACATCGCGGGCGTTGCGCGCGAACCAATCCGGTAATAGCTGGAGCTGGTGCAGCAGATCCAGCAGGCGTTGCTTTTCGGCAATGCGTTCCTCCACCATCCGATGGTAAGCGGCCTCATCGGGTAGCAAGCCGGCGTTGCGCCGCGCCTCGATGTCCCGGCCCTGCCAAAAACCGGCGATGGTAGGAAGATCGTGCGTGGTAGCCGCCACCAGCGCCTCGCGCGGATACTCCTGCGGCGGAAGAAAGCGGCCTTCCTTGTCCTGCTCGAAGTACAACAAGCCGTAGCTCAGCACTCCAAAACGCCGCAGCATCCCGCGAATCTCATCCGGCACCGTGCCCAGATCCTCGCCCACCACCAGCACTTTCTGGCGGACGCTTTCGAGCGCCAGAATCGCGATCAGATCCTCGGCGCGGTCGCGCACGTAAGTGCCGTCGGTGGCCTCCATGCCGTCCGGAATCCAGAACAGATGGAAGAATCGCATCACGTGGTCGATGCGCAGCGCCCCGCCGTGCCGGCAGTTCTTGCGGATGGATTCGGCGAAGAGCCGATAACCGTCCTCATAGTGGCGCTCTGAGCACGGTGGCGGGAACGACCAGTCCTGTCCCTTCGGCGAGAAGATATCGGGCGGCGCTCCCACGCGGCAGCCGTCGACGAAGAAGTCGCGATAGGCCCACAAGTCGCAGCCGAAACGGTCCGTGGCCAGCGCCAGATCGTGATAGAGCCCGATGCTCAAACCGCGCTGCCGCGCGTGATCCTGCGCCGAACGGAGCTGCAGATCGAGCTGCCACTGGACATACTTGTGAAACAGGACATCACGCCAGTTCTTCTCGGCGAATTCGCGCGTGGCGGCGGATTCCGGGTCTTGATAGGGCTCGGGCCAGGCGCGCCAATGCCAGATGTCCGGATGCTCCTTATGGATTGCTTCGTCCAGCGCCGAATGGACCGCGAACCTGTGCAGCAGATCGCCCTCGCGATGGATGTACTCGGCCAGCTCGCGAGCCCGCGGCGTATCGCTGGCCCACTCCTTCAAAAACGTCCGGAACAACAATTTCAAGAATCGCTGCTTCAGACGATACACTCGCTCGTACTCGACAAACTCGGACGAGCGCAACGCCTGGATCTCACGCCGCACGGTAGCCGCTTGAATCAGCACCTTGGCGCGCGCCGAAGCTTGGAAGTCGTCGATCCGTTCGATGTCGAGATACAGCGGGTTGCGATAGAAGATCGACGTCGGCAGGTACGGACTGGTGTTGTACGGCTGGCGGTTGGGAATGGAGTGCAGCGGATTCAGCCCGATGAAACTGGCCTGCGCCTCTTCGGCCACCCAATCGGCCACGGTCTTCAGGTCGGTGGTGTCGCCGCATCCCCAGTTGCGGTGCGAGCGAACGCCGTAGAGACTGATGGCGATCCCGGCCGCGCGGCCCGCTTCCAACCACGGCGGCTGGTAAGCACGGCTAGGGCAGACAATCAGGCGCGCAGGCTTGGAATCCAGGCCCGGGATTTGAATGGACAGTTCGTGGTACCCAAGCGGAAGATCGCCGGGAAGCGGAATGCGTTTGCGGACGTAGGACTCGCCGCGCAACACGCAGCTTTCAAAAAACGGGAGATCGCCCAGAGCGATCGGGAATTGCCGCGCCTCCCCTGCTTCGAATCGAATCTCTACCACAGTCTGAAGTCCCGCGCGCCATGCTGGCAGCGCCAGCACAACTTCATGCGGCAACTGGTCGATCAGCAGGACCGTCGTGGGAGGCAACGGTCGAAGCCAATCGCGCTCCGTCCGTTGTTGCACTGCCTTACGAACAGACGGGCCGCCATGGCCGTTCACGCCGAGCGATTTGAGAATCGCTTTCTCCACCTGCGCCGACGCGTGGTGCTGCTTGCCGAAAACGTCCCAATATTCTGTTTCGATCCCACAGGCCTTCGCGGCTTCGTCCAGCGCGCGTTGCTCGGGGCTGTCGGCCGGCGGGGGTTTGGCGGGGAGCTGGTCCATGTGATAATAGGATCGTGGACGAAGAGATTAAGTTTCAACCCAGCCTGCCGAGCGAGCTCTTCGCCCGCATCGACAACGAAGATGTGGTGCACGGTTCGGAAGGCATCATCACTACCACTCTAGACAAGGCTATCAACTGGGGACGCAAGAACTCAATCTGGCCGATGTCGTTCGGGTTGGCATGCTGCGCCATCGAGATGATGTCCATGATCGGGTCGCGCTACGACATTTCGCGTTTCGGCGCGGAGGTGATGCGCGGATCGCCGCGGCAGTCGGATTTGATGATCATCGCCGGTCGCGTGTCGAACAAAATGGCGCCAGTGATCCGCCGCTTGTACGAGCAGATGCCGGAGCCGAAGTGGGTCATCTCCATGGGCGCCTGCGCTACATCCACCGGCGTGTTCAGCAACTATGCCTTGATTCCGGTGAACCAGGTGATTCCGGTGGATGTCTACGTTCCTGGGTGCCCGCCGCGTCCGGAGCAATTGATTTACGCCATCATGCTGTTACAGAAGAAGATCGAAGCTTCCACCGGCACGACGAGACAAGTGCTGAACCTCGCTTAAGCGAATAACCTCAAACTCATCCGCCGCCCGCCGATAAGCGTGCTTAAGAGAGGTTTGAGATGGATATTTCTTCTATCAAGCCAAGCGATTACAAGTCGCCCCAAGCGGTACCGATCCAGCGCGCGGAAGCCGCCCAGCGCCGGGAGCTGATTTCCGCGGCCAAGTCGATAAACACCAGTGGCCTGTTTGGGCAGAATCAACTTGTCTTCATGGTGGACCCCCAGACGAAGCGGCCGGTCATTCGCGTGGAGGATCGCGATACGCATGAGATATTGCTGCAGTTGCCGCCGGAGTACGTACTGCGGCTGGCCAAGGATTTGCGAGTCAGTTTGGCGCAAACAACGCAGTTCGCCGCCGATATGTAACCTAGAATGAGCAAGGGTTATCAAAACTACTTTGACCAGGAAGTGCTGACGGCGAATCCGGTTCGGCTCGTGGAATTGCTATACCGCGGGGCCTTGGATTCGATCGCGTCCGCTCGCCGGCATCTCGCATCGGGCAACATTCGCGCCCGATCCAAGGCGATTGCGAAGACAATGGAGATCGTCACCGAATTGTCGCTGTCTTTGAATCAGGAAGCGGGCGGCGAATTGAGCCAGACTCTGGCGGAGCTTTACGCGTACACGGAAACGCTGCTGATTGAGGCGAATGCGCGGCAGACGGATCCGCCGCTGGCTGAAGCGGAGAGACTGTTGTCTACACTCGCCGAAGCTTGGGGGAAATGTGCGCAAGCGGCAAGCGGGCCGGTGAACGCAACTGCCGCTCCGCGCGAGGAATACCAGCCGGTAAGTTGCGCCTACTGAGATCTAATCCTTGAGGTGGTCGCCGATTATCGCCTTTGCCACGGCGTCGGCGGACACGTCGTACTTGCCGGATTGGACCTCCAGCCGGAGTTGCTCCAGGCGCTGTGGGTCTTTGGGCGAAAGCCCACGGGCAAGCTCAGATACGTCAGCTTGATCCACTCCGTCCGCAGTAGTGGTTCTCTGCTCCAGCGCTCGCTTTTGGGCGGCCTGGTCCGTTTTCTCCGCACCCTGAGTGAGGGGCGTGCGATTCAGGTCATCGATCCGCATGTTTCGTTAGTCCTGTTACCACCATCTTAGCGATCCCTAGTCCGCCGTTGCTGGCGAGGGCCTGCGCGAACTGCTGTTCGCCGAGTTCCAGCAGCGCCGAGTTCTGTTGTTGGTCATCGTCGCCTCCACCGGTGAGCCCGCCTCCTCCGGCTTCGCGAGCGGACTGCAGCATCTGGTTGATCAGCACGGCTTCAAAGTCCTTGGCAGCATGCTGGATTTTCTCCGGACTGTCTTTGACAATTGCATGGGTGAGCGCAGAAACGCCAACGCGGTCAATGGTCATGGCTAGATGACCTCCACATCCGCCTCGAGCGCTCCCGCGGCTTTGAGATTTTGCAGGATGGCGATGATGTCGCGCGGCGTGGATCCAATGGCGGTCAGGGCCCGCACCAACTCCTCGACGCTTGAGTCCTGCTTCAGAACTACATTGCGCGCCTTCTCTTCCTTCACCGCGACGGTGGTCTGCGGCGTGACGGTGGTCTGGCCGGTGGAAAGCGGCGACGGCTGAGAGGTGGTCAGAACGTTCTGAATTTCGACCGTCAGACTTCCGTGGAGGATGGCCACCGGCGCGATGCGCACGTCCTTACCCATAACGATTGTTCCGGTGCGTTCGTTGATGACGATGCGGGCGGGCCGATCGGCCTCCACCAGCAGATTCTCGAGCGCCCCCAGGAACTCCACGGTCTTGGCTTTGTACGAAGCGGGAGGGGTCACGGTGATGAGCGCGGAATTCTCGGCGCGCGCGGGTTCCGATTTATCGCTTCCGAACTTCTGGTTGATCACGCCGGTGATGCGGGAAGCCGTGGTGAAGTCGGCGTGACGCAACTGCAGCTTGATTTGGCCCTGGGGCTCCACCGATGGCGCCAGCTTTTCCACAATCGCGCCGCTCGGCACGCGCCCCGCGGTAGGATGGTTGACCGTTTGGCTGCTGCCGCCGGCGCCACCTTTTCCGGCGACGAAGCCGCCGGTGACAACCGATCCCTGGGCCGCGGCATACACTTGCCCATCCGGGCCCTTGAGCGGCGTCAGCACCAGGACCCCGCCCTGCAGATTGGTGCAATCGCCGATAGCCGCCACCGAGATGTCGATCCTTGTTCCCGGTTGAGCGAACGGCGGAAGATTTGTTGTGACCAGCACCGCCGCCGTATTTCGGACCAGGATGGCCGTTGGTGAGACGGCGACGCCCATGCGCGCCAGGAGATTGGTCAAGCTCTGCGACGAGAACACCGTCTGCCGCTTGTCGCCGGTTCCGTTCAATCCGACCACCAGTCCATAGCCGACCAGTTGGTTGTCGCGCACGCCTTCGATCGAGACCAGGTCCTTGAGCCGTACTCCTTCGGAAGCCGCGCCAAGCGACGCGAGAGCCAGCAACGAAATAGAGAGACGGATCATGGGTTAGATGGGAAGCAATCCGAGCAGCAAGCGATAGAGGAAGAACGGCCGCTTCACGGCGTCGTTCACCACGCCCTTACCGTTTACGCGGACTTCCATCCTGGCGACGCGATCCGACGGTACGGAGTTCACCGGGCTCAAGTCGTCGGGCCGGACGATGCCGCTAACGGTGATCACCTGTTTTTCAGAATTGACGGAGATGTCCTTCTGGCCATGAATGACCAGGTTTCCATTGGGCAAAACGTCAATGACCTCGGCGGTTACGGTAGTGGTAAGCGTGCTTTCGCGGCTGGTGGTTCCCTGGCCCTGGAGCTGCGTGTTGTTGGAAGTGCTCGCCAAATTGGAGAGCGCCGCGATGGAGCCCTTCGGGAGAGCGGCCGAACCTACGGAGGCTTTCACGTTCGATTTGCGGGTGGTGTTGGTGCCGCCGGTGGAGACCGCTGAGGCTTTGTCGGAAACGATGATGGTGACCAGATCGTATACCTGGCTGGCTCGGACGTCGCGGAATCCATCGGCTAGCCTGCCAGTGCTGGTGAACAGCGAACCGGGAGTTGCGTTGGTGGCCTGATGCGACCGTTGGTTCACCTGCCGGACGTACTCGTCGAGGGGAACGGTTTGTTCCGGCGCGGGCTTCTTCTTCGACGAAGCGAGCAACGCGGTAATCGAAAACAATATCAGCAGAGCGTGTCTCATGCTAGTCTCCCGGCGCAGTCCGTACCACGACTTTGCCCTTTTGTTCGATGACGGCGCGAAAGGTCTTCCCGCTGGCGGGATTGCGCACCCATATGGGGTCGCCAGTTTTCCCTCCGCCTTGGGCAATGGCGTCGAAGGACAACATCGTCAGGCCGTCGACCACCTTGACGTGAACCGGCTCGCCGGAGCGTACTTGCTGGGGCGCTTCCAGGACACGCATGAGGATCTTTTCGCCCGCGGCAATGTTGCGCCGCGCTATTTTGCCGGCGATGTCTCCAATCGCGGCTGGCGTTGGTTCAAGAAACGGAAACTGCCGGGTTTCGATTTCCTTCACCTGCTCTGCACGGATCGCCACGCCGGCGGAGATCGCTTCCGTGGCCACAAACTGCCGGCCAATCACCGTAATCCTGACCTTGGCCCAGATGGCCATGCTGCGCTGTCCGTCGTACAGCAAGCGCCCGCGCCATAGTACCGGACTGTCGCTGCCGAGCCCTGCCGCCGGCTTGCCCAGGCCGGAACGCTGAAATTCGAAACGGCCGGGAGGCACTGGCTGGCCGCTGAACTCAACCATCTCCAATTTCGCATCGGGGACACCGAGTGCGGCTATGAGAGCGGTTTCGAGCTCACTTCGAGAAATCGGATGCGTCAGGCGCTGGACGCAGATGGGGGACACAATCCCGTCCAAAGCGAGGCCGTTCCGTTGGGCAACAAGACTGACCTCTCCTGGAGAGAGGATGCGTTGCGTTCCCGGGAGCGGCGCGAAGCCGAGCGGTGTTGTGGGATCGAGAGTCTCGAAAACGGCGATCGTGGGAGAGAGGTCGGCGGCGGTGATCCGGTCGGAAGAAACGGCAACACATCCAGCATGCGCTAGAGAGGCGAGCATCCCGATGAGTAGGAGCAGCCTCATGGTGCGACGTTGTTGACCTGCTGGTACATCTCGTCGGCGGCCTTCACCACTTTGGAACTGGCTTCGTAGGCGCGCTGGCTCACGATCATGTTGATGAATTCTTCCACCACGCTGACGTTCGATCCCTCGACATAGCCTTGCATCAGAGAGCCAATGCCTTCCTGACCGCCCGGATTGCCGACGGTTGGATCGCCCGAGGCATCGGTCTGTGTGAACAAATTCTTGCCGACGCTGTTGAGGCCGGCTGGATTCGCAAAGTTGGCAAGCTGGATCTGCCCCGCGACTTGTGCGGCGCTTTGGCCGGGCTGCGTATAACTGACCGTGCCATCCGCGGCGATGGTGACACTCTGCGCCTGGGCTGGAATAGTGATCTGCGGTTCGATCGGGTCGCCGCTGGCAGTGACGATGTTGCCGTCGCGATCCAACTGGAAGCCGCCATCGCGGGTGTAGGCCAGCTCACCAGTCGGCCGGCGAACCTGAAAGAAGCCCTTGCCCTGGATCACCAGATCCAGCGGATTATCGGTTTGCTGAAAGTTGCCCTGGGTGAAAATGATCTCGTTGGAAGCCGGCCGGGTTCCCAGGCCGATCTGGAGGCCACTGGGTACGATGGTCTGCGAGCCGGCCGCCGCGCCCGGTTGGATGAAGCTTTGATATAGGAGGTCCTGGAACTGTGCGCGCCGCATCTTGAAGCCGTTGGTATTGGCGTTGGCCAGGTTATTGGCGATATTGTCGACGTTCATTTGTTGCGCGTTCATGCCGCTGGCCGCGCTGTAGAGTGCTCGAATCATTTCTTAGTCCTCATTAAGTAACGCGGGCGACTTCCTCCACCGCCCGCTTGTTCATTTCCGCGCCGATGGCCAGCGCCTTCTGCAGCGTCTCGAACTGGCGTAGGATGTTCACCAGCCGCACAGCGGATTCGGCCGGCTGCGCATTGGCCGATTCCAGTTTTCCCTGTTGAATTTCGGTATTTGCGGCCGGCGTTGGCTGGACGGTGGAAACATCCAGCCGAAAATAGTTATTGCCGCGTTTCGAAAGCGCCGCTGGATCGGCGAAATCCACTACCGCAAGCTGCGACACGTCCTGGCCGCCTTGCCGCACTGTGCCATCCGTGGTGATCTCCACCGGCATGGAGTTGTCCAGGTGAATCGGCTTGCCATCCTGCCCCTGCACTAGATAACCGGCCAGTGTCACCAGGTCGCCCTTCGGAGAAATCTGCAGACTGCCGTCGCGGGTGAACACCGGTCCGGAAGGTGAGTTGGCGACGAAAAAGCCTTTACCGTTGAGCGCCAGATCGAGCGGGTTGCCGGTCGGCAGCATCGAGCCTTGCGCGAAGTCGGTCCACTGGCGCTCTACCACCGGAAGAGTCGGGGGGGTAGTACCGGCGGGGGAATCGGCGGCTTCAGCGGACATGTATTGTCCGAAGAATTCACGGTCGGCTTTGAATCCCGGCGCGGAGGCGTTGGCGATGTTGTTCGCCAGCATGTCCAGGCTTTCGATTCTCGCCCTGAGTCCACTGGCGGCCGCACTGGTGAGAGCATCCATGACAAATCGGTCCTCGTTGGACCTGGTAGCAATTGAGTGCCCGCTGCTTGGAATTCCTCGCAACTTCGCGCAACATTGACCGATGAGATCGTTGTGGAATGAATTTGCAGTGGCAAGAATGTGCCAGAACGAGACTCGTGCCAATTTTGTAGCAGCGCCGCGTCGGTTAAGCTTATGAGTCTTGACGATGAGGCGGTGGCTTTCCAGTTGCGTTAAGGGAGGGCGTGAATGTAGCGAGCGTCACGCCGGCACCAGTTTCGCTGAATGTCCCCGTCCTTTCCCCCGGTCCGTTGATTGCACTACCCTCCCTGACCCCCGTGAACGAGCTGGGCGCGTTTCTCGCCTTGTTCACCGGCTTCGTCGGGAAGAACGAATCCACGCCGCCTTCCCGATCGGAGGATCGTCAGCTTCCGAAAGAGCCGGATCATAAGAAGGGCACGTCAGATGCAAAGGGCCCGGTCACGATTGCGGTAACGATTGCACCCGTACCGCCCACTATCGATCTACCTCAAGTCTTGGTCGAGCCCGCTGTTTCCCGCAATCTGTCGCTGAACAGTCCGGTGTATCCGCAGGAGGCAGCGTCGGCCACCGGCAACAGCATCCCGTCGGCGCCAATCGCATCTCCGTCTCAAGTGGAACCTCCGATCGCATTCGCCCTGCGGTTAACTCCCGCCCCGCCGCCACCCGTTCCGGCGACTGCGCCGAATGCGTCTGTCTCTGTGCAACCGAAGCAGCGCTCCGAGGCTAGAGTTGAGCTTCCAGCAAACCCGAGTGTTCCATCGGAACCCGCTCCACCGGTTCAACATGATACGAGGGTGGCAGCGTTTTCCGCGCCAGTTTCGCGCGAAAGCCTAACATCGAATCGACTGGAGCCGGCCGGCACAAGCAATGATCCGCAAGACATTCGTGCGGCCGCGCAGCAGCCGGCTGCGGAATTTGTGCCGATGGCAAACTCACAACAGCTTGTTAGCCGCCCTGCTCGCGCTGAACAGGCTCCGCAACCGGCGCTGCCCTTCGTTATGGCCAGCATTCCGGATTCACCGGTAACCAACCGCGATGTGAAGCTGGCGGAACCCGTGCGAACGATACCGGCTCCATTACCCGATGACCAGCGCCAGTCGCCTGCGCCGCAGGCCCCGGTGGCACGCAGCGCGACCATCGAAGTACAACGGGCAGAAGACGCTCGGCCGGCACAGGAAGCTCGACCGGCACAGGAAACTCGACCGGCACAGGAAACTCGACCTGTGCAGGAGGCGCAAACGGCGCAGCAAGCGCAGCCGGAACAGACTGGCGCGCGGCCCTCCAGTAATCCTGGGCCTGATCGAGTAGTAGTCCCTCGGGTGCAACCGCAGAGTACACAACAACAGGCAGGAAACGGCCAGCCGGGCTCGCGGGATTCGAAGGCACAAGCCGGGGACCGCCGGGATGAATCGCCAGACCGGAATCAGAACCGTATCCAGAAGAATCCAATGGCGTTCGAACCTCACACTCAGGCGGCCGCGGAGACGAAAACAACTGCAATCGCCTCCGGGCGGCCAGCGGCAAGTTCGCGCGCGGAAACAATTGTTGCGCCCGAGATTGAAACAAAAGCCACCGCTCCACCACAACCTGCAAGACAGATCTCGCTGAAGTTAGCGGGACCGGATTCGAAACAGGTGGATGTTCAGTTGATGGAAAGAGCGGGGCGGGTGCAAGTGTCGGTGCGGACGGCGGACCGGCAACTCGCGAAGTCGTTGCAGGGCGATCTGGGCGATCTGGTGGGGCGTCTGGAGAACAAGGGCTTCAAGACGGAGGCTTGGGTGCCGGCGTCGCGTCATGCGGTGGCGGCAGTGTTTGAGCCGGCGAGTACGGCCAACGGTCATGGTCAGCCGGAACACTCCGGTTCTGGAAGCGGGCAACAGCAGCAGGAACGTCAGGGACGACAAGGGTCCAATCAGCGACAGCAACCGCGTTGGGCCGCGCAGTTGGAGGAGACATTGTCGGCAGAGGAAACAAGAAAGGAAACAGAATGATTCCCAGTTTGGCCGGTGGAACAAGCAACACACAGCAGCTAACAGATGCGCAGCCCGGCGTAACGGCCGCCCCTTCGGGTACGGATTCGTTGGCAAACGAACAGACATTTCTCAAACTGTTCGTCGCGCAGCTCAAGAACCAGAATCCAATGCAACCGCAGGACGCCTCCCAGTTCATGGCCCAATTGGCGCAGTTTACCTCGCTGGAACAGGAGCTGCAGATGCGCCAGGACCTGGACGCCATCAAGGCTTTAGACACAAAGAATAGCGGCACACCAGCCGCAACACAGTAAAAAAGGAGATCTCATGTTTACATCATTTTCAACAGCACTTTCGGCCCTTTCGGCGACGTCCACAGCTATCGACGTGGTGGGGAACAACCTGGCGAACCTAAACACTCCCGGGTTCAAGACCAGTGTGGTGTCCTTCCACGATCTGGTGACGCAATCGCTGGGAGCTGGTCTCGGAGACACACAGGTAGGATTCGGAGTGGGCACCCCAATGACCTTACGCGAGTTTACGCAAGGGGCCATTCAAACCACTGGCGGGCCCTTGGACGCCGCCATTCAAGGGGATGGGTTTTTCGTCGTGCAAGGAGGGAATGGAGCCATAGAGTACACCCGCGGTGGGAATCTCCAGGTGGACAAGGACGGAAATCTGATGACCTCGACCGGCCAGCAGTTGCAGGGCTGGGCGCAAGTCAATGGGACGCTCGACACCAACGCAAGTCCGGGCAACATTACCATCCCGGTCGGCACCGTGCAGCCTCCGAAGACCACCGATACCATTTCGTTCGATATCAATCTGAATGCGGCAGCCCAGGCCGGAAGCGCCGACTCCAAGTTTGCGTCTTCAGTGACCATCTACGATTCGCTAGGTAACTCTCACATCGTAACCGCCACGTTCATAAAAGACCCGACAACGCCGCTCACGTGGAACTACTCGCTGAGCATTCCAGATGCGGATGTGAAGGCTCCGCCGGCTCCGGCTTATACCGGCAAGCTCACCTTTGCGGCGGACGGCAAATTGAGTAGCCCGTTGGCGACAGACCCTCCCCCCGCGCCGTGGCAGGTGGACTTAGCGGACAGTGCCGCGTCTCTGAACCTCAACTTGAGCCTGTTTGACGGGTTGGCGCCGCGGGTGAGTGAGTATGCGCAGCCATCATCGGTTTCCGCGGTGGCGCAGAACGGGTCGGCGGCCGCTCAATTGGTGCGAGTGGCAGTCGCCGACGGGGGTCAGATATTGGCGCAGTTTTCCAACGGCCAGCAGACCGTGGTTGGCCAACTAGCCATGGTCACTATCCGCAATCCCGATTCGTTGATCGCCTCCGGGGATAACAATTACCAGCTCAGCGCGCGATCGGCATTGCCGGCAGTGGGACTTCCGGGTACGGGCGGACGCGGATCGGTGAAAGGTGGAGCGGTAGAAGCTTCCACGGTGGATATCGCCCAACAATTTACCAACCTGATCGTGTATCAACGCGGGTATGAAGCAAACTCGAAAATAGTGACGGCGGTCGACGAACTCAGCCAGACCACTATCAATCTGATTAAGTAGCCCCGATTCATGACTCCGCTCCAAGAGATCGCGGATCTGGCGGACATTCCGGTCCAGGTAGAGGTTGAGTTGGGCCGGAGAGTCATGACCATCGCGCAGATCTTGGAGCTGGGTCCGGACAGCGTGATCCGGATGCAGCGGTCGGCTGGCGACAACATCGACATTTTGGTGGGCGGGACGCTGGTCGGCTACGGGGAGATCGTGATTATCGAGGATGCGGTAGGAGTGCGGATTACGGATTTCAGTCTGGAGGAGTAGGCAGGAACGATATGGATATCGTACGGCAGTCGCTGGCCATCACGTTCGTGTTCGCGCTGTTATGGCTGGCTTTGTGGCTTCTGCGACGGAGAGGCTCGTTGCGCTTCGGCTTCCCCAAGGGCCGGGCGGATCACAGCCTGTTGGAATCGCGCGCCAAGTTGGCCTTGAGCGCGCAGCACTCCGTTCACCTGGTTCGAATCGGGCAACGTGAGCTGCTGGTTGCGGTCCATCCGTCCGGGGTCACGTTGTTGTGCGACATGTCCTCCGGCTCTGGGGGACCGGCATGAAGCCGCTCTTCTTGCTCCTGGCAGTGGCTGCACCCACTGGCCTGCTGGCTCAATCACAGAACCCACTTTCAGGAATCTCGCTAACACAATCGAAGGGCGCGGCTACTTTGGGCGTACCGATGCAGATCGTCGTGATGCTCACGGTGCTGACCGTGCTGCCGGCGATCATCATGTCGGTTACGCCATTCCTGCGCATCACTGTGGTGCTTCACTTCCTGCGGCAGGCGTTGGGCACGCAGGGAACGCCGTCGAATCAGGTGCTCATCGGCCTCGCGCTGTTCATCACATTTCTAATCATGCAGCCGGTAGTTACCGAGATGTACCACCAGGGTTGGGAGCCGGTGGAAAACGGCAAGGTCACGTGGCAGCAGGGATTCGACGATGGATCGAAGCCGCTCAAGGCTTTCCTGGTGCGCTTTGTGCGGGAGAAAGATGTGAAGTTGTTCCTCGAAGTCTCGCATACGCCGGCACCGCAACGGCCGTCGGACCTGGGACTCACCGTCCTGGTGCCCGCCTACATCCTGTCGGAACTGAAGACCGGCTTCCAGATCGGCGCGGTCCTTTTTCTACCGTTCCTGGTGATCGATCTGGTGGTCGCATCGGTGACGCTTTCCATCGGAATGGTGCAATTGCCGCCGGTTATGCTGTCCGCGCCGTTCAAGATTCTACTGTTTGTGCTGGTGGATGGATGGAATCTGGTGATCGGATCGCTGGTAAGGAGCTTTTATCCCACATGACGCCTGAAATGGCCGTAGAGATCTTTCGTCACACCTTGCTCATCACGTTTTGGTTGAGCCTGCCGATTCTGATGATCGGATTCGTGGTGGGAATCGCGGTAAGTCTGTTGCAGGTCCTGACGTCGATCCAGGACACGGCGTTCGGCGCCGTTCCGCGGCTAGCGGCATTCCTGTTTGGGCTGCTGTTGCTGCTGCCCTGGATGACCGCCAAGCTGGTTTCCTTTACCACTGTTCTGTTCGGCGACTTCAGCCGCTATGCACGCTGACCTCACACTGAGCTTGTCCACGCTGTACGGCTTCCTGCTGGTGCTGGCACGGGTATCGGGGGTGATCGCCTTCGTTCCTATCCCAGGACTGTCCGCCGGACCTGTAGTGAGCCGCATAGTGCTGGCGTTGGCCCTGACCATGGCGCTTTCGGCGGCGTGGCCCACGCCCGTTGTCGCTGGACCGGTGGTCGGGCGGCTATTGGGTTGGGTGGCGTCGGAGGCGGCGTTCGGGTTGACTATCGGCGTAGCGGTCGCGTTCCTGCTGGAAGGGATTCAGATGGCCGCGCAGGTGATCGGACTGCAGGCCGGGTACTCTTACGCGTCTACTGTAGACCCCTCCACCCAGGCAGACACCACGACGCTGCAGCTCATGTCGCAACTATTCGCCGGCTCCCTGTTTTTCGCTTTCGGTTTCGATCGGCAAGTGATTCAGGTCCTGGCCAAGAGCCTGGAAAAGGTACCGAGTGGTGCGTACTCGTTGAATGGACCCGCAGTGGACGCGATCCTGCGGCTGGGTTCGGGAATCTTCACGACGGGATTGCAACTGGCCATGCCGGTGTTGGCGCTTCTGCTTCTGCTGGATATCGCTTTTGCCGTCCTGGGCCGGCTGCAAACGCAACTGCAACTGCTTTCCCTGTCCTTCTCCTTGAAGATGCTGGTGGCGATGGCATTTCTGGCGGGGGTAGTGCGATTTTTTCCGTCCGCCTTCGCCAAGGCCGGCGCGACGACGTTCACCACGTTGTTTCGATTGCTGGAACACTAAATGGCCGACCAGGGACAACGCACCGAGAAACCGACCAAGCGCAAGCTGGACAAGGCGCGCAAAGAGGGCCAGTTTCCTGCCAGCCGGGAGTTTCTCGCTGCGTTGCAGTTCCTGACGTTTGTGACTTTGGCGGCGGGCGGCGGAGCGGCGTTCCTGGATCGGATGCGCGAGATGGCGCGCTACTTCCTGGGTGCGGCGTTTCATCTTCGGCTTACTCCGCATAACGTGACCGGGATCTACCGCCAGGCAGTGGGCCATGTGTTCATGCCCTTATTGTGGATGGGCGCGTGCCTCTCCACGGTCGCTCTGGCGGGACAACTGGGCAGCACCAAACTGGGAGTATCGTTCCAAAAGCTGGCGCCCGATCCTAAGCGGCTGAACCCTCTTCAGAAAATCAAGTCGCTTCCCGCGCAGAATATAGCTTCACTGGGGCAGGCCGTCCTGTTCCTGCCTTTGCTGGCGTACGCCGTTTACAGCATCGCCAGCTCGCATATCTCGGCTTATGCGGAGTTGTCGCGCGAGGGGATTCTCCCGGCGCTGCGCGTTGTAGCGGGTTCGCTCAAAGACCTGATGTGGAAGGCAGCCTTCCTTTTCCTCCTCATCGGCGGCCTCGACTTTCTGCGCGTCTACCGGCGGCACAACAAGCAACTGAAGATGAGCAAGCAGGAAGTACGGGACGAGGCGAAGGACACCGAGGGCAATCCGCAGATCAAGGGCCGCATCCGGCGCATCCAGCGCGACCTGGCGCGCCGCAGCATGATGAAGGAAGTCCCCAAGGCCACGGCTGTCATCGTCAACCCGACGCACTATTCGGTGGCCATCCGCTACGAAATGGACAGCATGGCGGCTCCACTGGTTCTGGCCAAAGGCAAGAACTACCTGGCGCGCCGGATAAAGGAAATCGCTATCCAGCACCAGGTGCCCATCATTGAGAACGAGCCTCTGGCGCAGGCTTTGTACAAATCGGCGGATGTCGGCCAGGAGATTCCGCCGCATCTCTATCGAGCGGTGGCTGAAGTCCTGGCCTACATCTTCAAACTGATGCACGGAGGGAAGCGATAGATGCCTGTTGCCGCGCGGGTCCCGGCCAAGATACAACCGGCGATTACCGTGGCGCGTACCTCGCTTCCCACCGGGCTCGCGGCCGACTGGCGCGAGTACATCGTGCCCATCTCCGTGCTCGGCATCATCCTGGCGATGATCACGCCGCTGCCGCCCTTCGTGATGGACATTCTGATCAGCGCCAACATCACGCTGTCGGTGATCGTGTTGCTGGTATCGCTCTATATTGTCAAGCCGGTGGACTTCAGCGTGTTCCCGACTACGCTGCTGTTAATGACCTTGTTCCGGCTGGCGCTGAATATCTCCTCCGCGCGGCTGATTCTGCTCAATGGAAACACCGGTACGTCCGCGGCCGGCGAAGTAATCCAAGCCTTTGGCGCGTTCGTGGTCGGTGGCAACTACATCATCGGCGTGGTGATCTTTCTGGTGTTGATCGCCATACAGTATGTGGTTATCAATCATGGCGCGGTCCGCATATCCGAAGTGACGGCGCGCTTCACTCTGGACGCCATGCCCGGCAAGCAGATGGCGGTAGATGCCGATCTCAACGCCGGTCTGATCGACGAAAACGAAGCGCGCGCCCGGCGTAAGATGCTTTCGAGCGAAGCCGAGTTCTACGGTGCGATGGACGGCGCTTCCCGCTTCACCCAACGTGACGCCGTGGCGTCTATCATCATTACTGCCATCAACATCATCGCCGGGTTTCTGATCGGTGTCCTGCAACACGGGCTGGATCTGAAGCGCGCGATCGAAACATACACCGTACTAACCATTGGGGATGGGTTGGTAACAGTAATCCCGGCACTCATGATCTCTATTTCTGGCGGCCTGATCATCACGCGTGCCAGTTCGGATACCAAACTGGGACTCGATTTCCAAAAGCAGGTTTTCAGCAATTCGCAACCGTTGTTGCTGGCCGGCGGAGTGCTCATCGCCATGGCGGCGTTTCCGGGGCTCCCCAAGATTCCGTTCCTGGTTCTGGGCGGTGGCGTCGGGGTGATGGCCTGGCGTATGCGGCAAAAAAATGCCTCTGGCGAAAAGACGAAGGCTCCGGTAGCAGCGCCGGCCCGCGAAAACCTGGAGGGCCTTCTCCGCGTGGAGCCGCTTGCCGTTGAAGTAGGGCTCGGGCTGGTGCAACTGGTGGAGGGCGGTCAGAATTCGCCGCTGCTGCGTCGAATCGCCAGCATCCGGCGGCAGTTGGTTACGGATCTCGGCTACATTCTGCCGCCTGTGCGGGTCACCGACAACCTGACGCAGAAGGCCCGCGAATACGTGATTTCCATCAAAGGCGTGGAGATCGCCCGTTTCGAGCTGATGCATGGGTTTGAACTGGCCATTCGTTCCGACGACAAGGCGGAGGAGGTGGAAGGAATACCCACGCGTGAGCCTGCCTTTGGCATAGCAGCAGTGTGGATCGCGCCGGAGAATATCGAGAGAGCGCGAAAGGCCGGTTACACTGTCGTCGACACGATCAGCATTTTGGGAACGCATTTGGGCGAACTGGTGCGGCGTCACGCTTACGAATTGTTCTCGCGACAGGACGCAAAGAAAATGCTGGATCGAGTGGCGGAAGATAACCCCAAGGTGGTAGAAGATTTGGTGCCCAAATTGCTCTCGCTGGCAGTGGTGCAGAAAGTTGTACAGAATCTGTTGCGCGAGCGAGTGTCCATCCGGGACGCTGCGAGTATTTTCGAAGCTCTGGGCGAGGCCGCGCCGATCACAAAGAACACGACGTTGCTGACCGAGTACGTCAGACAAGCGATCCGCAGGCAAGTGACCAAACCGCTGATCGATCAATCGGGGGATTTGACGGCGCACTTCCTCGATCCGGCGATCGAACAGGCTATTGAATCGGCGGTGGAGCACACCGAGAACTCCAGTCATCTGAATCTATCCCCTCAGAAGATACGGGATATACAGGAACGAATCAAGAAGAGCTGTGGCGCGGCCGAAACCGGAGCCGTACTGCTAACCAGTTCGGGCTCGCGCTTTTTTGTGCGGCAAATCACCGACAGCGTGAGTCCGAATCTCACGGTACTGTCTCACAACGAAATACCGCCGGGAAATCGGATCGTCTCGCTAGGGACCGTTAATTGAAAAGGCAAATGCGATGAAATTGAAATCCTACTTCGCGGACACAGTGGAGGAAGCCATCAGCCTGGCGAGGCGTGAGATGGGAGCGGACGCGATGTTGGTGAATTCCAAGCGGAGCGGCGCCGAGGCAAAGCATCTGGGCGCTTATGAAGTGGTCTGCGCGACGGATGCGGAACTGCTTCCGGCGATTGTCCCGGCGGTATCGAATCAGGTGCGCACTGCGGCGGCGCCACCGATCGACCGGCTGTCGGAGGATGTGTCGGAGTTGCGCCAGCAGATGGAACGGTTGGCGCGGTCATTGGCCCGCTCCGGAGCTGGAATGGCGGGGATTGCCTCCGATCCGGAACTTTCGAGAGCATTCGCCACGCTAACGGACGCGGAGTTGGATGCCGACCTTGCTTACGAAGCCATCAGCAAGATCACTTCACCGGTGACGAGCGGCGCATTAAGGGCGGAACTCAACGGACTGGTGAGTGTGGATTCCGGACTTGGCTGTTCCGGTACGCCGGCGAGGATCGTCGCCCTAGTCGGCCCTCCGGGGGCGGGCAAGACCAGCACGCTGGTGAAGCTGGCGGCGCAATACGGCATCGCCGCGAGAAAGCCGACGCACATTCTCACCGTGGACACCTATCGCATCGCCGCAGCCGACGAGATCCAGTCCTACGCCGCGATTCTGGGAATCGGCTGTCAGGTCCTGGATACTACCGCCATGTTGGCCCTGGCCCTTGAGGAGCACCGGCAAAAGGATTTGATTCTCATCGACACACCGGGACTTTCGCGGAGTGAGATGGACGGATTCGAGGATCTTCCGGCTTTCCTGTCGTCTTACCCGGGCATCGATACACACCTGGTGCTTCCCGCGTCCATGCGCACCAGCGATTTGAAGCGCGCTGCCCAACAATACGGGATTTTCCAGCCGCGCAAGCTGCTATTCACGCGCTTGGATGAAACAGAAACGTTTGGCCCCATCGTCAGCCAGAGCTTCCGGATGGGCAAGCCGGTGTCGTTCCTCTCCCGGGGACAGCGGATTCCCGAGGATCTGGAGGCGGCCACGCCGGAGCTGCTCCTCGATCTGGTATTGAATCGCGGTACGGACCGGCAGTCCAGATTCGGCGTGGTGGCCGCATGAGTACATCAACCCTAGTCAAAGAGCCCTCTCGGGTAGCGAAGAAGTACCAGGCGTCGAGTCATGCCGGCGAGGAGCGCGAGCGGCTGATTCTCGAACATCTGCCGCAGGTGCGGCTAATCGCCAGGCGAATTCATGAGCGGCTCCCGGAGAGCGTCAATCTCGACGACCTGATCTCCACTGGGACGCTGGGCCTGATCGCCGCCATCGACCGCTTCGACCCGACGCACAACGTGAAACTGAAAACGTACGCCGAATACAAGATTCGGGGTGCGATCCTGGACAGTCTGCGGGGCCTGGATTGGGCGCCGCGGCAGCAACGCAAACGGTCGAAACTCATCGAAGCGGCAATCTGCTCTGCGGAGCAACGTTTACACCGCACTCCTACGGAAGAGGAAATCGCCCAGCAATTGGGCCTGGATCTGGAGGAGTATCACGGATGGCTGGTGGAGATCCGGGGCGTGAACCTGGGCAGTCTGGAAGCTGCATCGCCTGACGGGGAAGGCCGCAGTCTTCTCAAGTACATTTCGGACGACGAGGAAAACTGGCCGTCCCGCTTGCTGGAACGGTCCGAGTTGCAGCGCCTGCTCGCCGACGCGATCGAAAAGATGCCTCGCACGGAACGCATCGTCATCAGTCTGTACTACCACGAAGAGCTGACGTTGCGCGAAATTTCCAAGATCGTCAATCTGCATGAATCGCGCGTTTCGCAACTGAAATCGCAAGCCATCTTGCGTCTCCGTTCCTACCTCGAAAAACGCTGGCCAATGGAGAAAGGCGCCTAGATGGCGGAGACCAACACGCCCGACCCGCTCCAGTGGCTGGTCGAAGAATGGGCCCGGCAACTGACCACGGTGCTGGAGACGATGACCGGCGAGTCGCCCTACGTCACCTTCGCGGCTCACTCGGCTTCCGCGTCGGAGTGTGACGCCGCGAGCGATTTACTATGGTGGGCACAGCCCTTCAGTCTCGGCCCGGAGTCCATGATGTGGGTCGCCGCGGCGGCCAGCAGTTGGCAGCAAATCGGCGGCAAGGTTCTGAGCAGCGCGGGAGTAGAGGATGGCGATCCCGAAAGTATTCGCAGCACCTATCTGGAGATCGTTCATCAGGGGCTCTCGGGCATCGCCGGCGCATTGTCCGGACGGGCCGGCAGAGAAGTCTCATGCCAGGAGGGCAAGCCGGCTGCACCGCCAGCCCCGGTCGACGGTTCGTGCTATTCCTTCGAAGTCGACCTCGGGGAATTGAAGGCCCCCTTATTCGTAGTCTTCAGTCCCGCGCTGGGCGTTGTGACGGAAGAATCCACGGAAGACTTTCCCAAACCAATCGAGCAGCCTCCCACGAAGGCCGCCACTCCGGTAGCAGCCAAGCACAATTCCATCGACCTCCTCCTGGATGTGGAACTCCCGGTGAGCGTGTCCTTTGGGCGAGCGCAGCTTCCACTCAAGGACGTCATCAAGTTGACCACCGGTTCCATCGTGGAGCTCAATCGCGCGGTGTCGGAGCCAGTGGACGTGATCGTCAACAACTGCGTCATTGCACGCGGAGAGGTGGTCGTGGTGGAAGGGAATTTTGGAATCCGCATCCGTCAGGTAGTCAGCCGTCAGGAGCGGCTCAGAACATTGTACTGAGGCCAAGCCATGCTGCAGAGCTATCTCTTAACCGTAGGAACGTGCGCCATGCTGGCGTCGGGCGGCGTGGTCTGCCTGTGCGTTTTTCTTTCGCTGAAAAGCGAGATTCGCAAGCTCCGCGCCCGCCTGATCAATACGGATGTGAGGTCAACGCTGGAGGAGATGAACGGGCGTCTGCGGGAAGCTGAAGAGCGGGCGGGAATGCTGGTAGCGCCCGCTCCGCTCCGGTCCGGGTTGAATCTCAATAAGCGAACTCAGGTGATCCGCATGTCGCGGCGGGGAGAGCGGAGCGAGAGTATCGCCGCTTCTCTCAGCCTACCGCGCCGCCAGGTGGAGCTGCTGTTAAAGGTTCACAGCATGGCCCTCAACAGCTCCTGCGAACCTATAGCTCGATAAGATTCCGAACGACGCGAACGCGCGGCGGCGTTGTTCGTTCCAGGCGGCTCTCTTCCACGGTTACGTTGACCGAGGTCGCATGACGATCGCGCATCAGGTCCACAGGGAACGTCTTCTTCGAGCGGGCTGAACGCAGCGCGCTCACCAACTCGTTGGGCGTCGTCACCGTCGATCCATCTACTTTGGTAATTATGTCGCCGGCCTTGATGCCTGCCTTTTCCGCCGCCGAGTCCTTGATCACGGAACGCACCAGAACGCCATCCTTCACGCCGAAGAACGACGCCAACTGCGACGTGAGAGCTTCCGATTCAACTCCTAGAATCGGGCTCCGCCAAGTGGTGAACACCTGCGGCATGTCAGGCAAGTGGATGTCCGGAATATCGACTCCGGGGAAGAAGTCCTTCATGTTCCCAGCGGTGACCGTCCGCATCTTGCGCGTTCCGACCGTAGCGCCGATAGTTTGCTGCGCGCCGTTGCGGCTGATCAGCAACTTCACCTCACGGCCAGTGGGAGTCTCGCGCACCAGCCTGCCAAACTGCTCCATTCCCTCGACGCGCTGGCCGTTATATTCCAGAACCACGTCGCCGGTCTTCAACCCGGCCTTCTCCGCGGGACTGCCGTCTTCGATCCGCGTGATCTCCACGCCGTGCGTGTCCCGGAGTTTCAATTCGGCCCCGCGTTTGCTATCGATCTCCGCCAGGCTTACACCCAGGTAGGTGCCACCCACCAGCGTGCCGTTCCGGAACTCATATACCTGAGTATTGGGCGAGGACTGGAACGCCTGGTAGAACTGGGGCCCTTCCACCTGATACCAGCTCGTGGACTGCGCGCCGAGTCCGGCCGCAAACAATACCGTGCACGAAATCAATCTCTTCATAACATCACCTCGAAAATTTTACTTTTGGCGCCGCAGATAAATCGTGCCGCCGATTACGTTGATCCGGAGTACCGGCCCGCCGCCGTTCAGCGCGCCTTGCGCCACCACCGGGTTGAAACCCAACTGGCCGCTCCGCGGTTGAATCTCCGGAAAATCCGAAACAATCCTTCCCGCCCAGCCCGCCGATTCGTTCCTGGCCATCACTGTCAACGGAAGGTTGGACGAAATGAATACCGTAATGTCACCCGAGTTTGTGCTCAGCGTGGAATCCTGGATGCGATTCCCGGAGAGCAGTTCGGCAAGTATGCTGCCTACGGCGGTGGAGGCGCGCAATGGACCGCCCACGTTTCGTAGCCGGATCGCGCCGCCAGTGGAATCGCACCGGACGCCGTTGGCGGCATTCACCTGAATAGCGCCACCGGAACTTTCCGCAGTCACCAAGCCAGCCGCCTGCTGAACCTCGATCAACCCGGCCGCGGTGCGTGCGAACACCGTGCTGGCGGCCCGATCGACGCGAATGTTCCCGCCGGCGGTAGAGGCATGCATCGGACCATTGGCCTGATGGACGAAGATCTCGCCGCCCGCGGTCTCGAACCAGGAATCTCCACCCGCGCTCTGCACTCGAATCACACCGGCGCCAGAATAGCATCGCACTGGACCGCCAACCGTACCCACCTGGATGTCGCCGCCGCCGGTACGGATTCCCACTCGTCCCCCGATGCCATCCACAGACATGCGCCCGCCGCCGGACCGCGCTTCCACTTCACCGTCGAGCCCCTTGGCTTCGACGTTTCCACCGCGCGTCTCGATCCACACCTGGCGCAGACTGCGCGGCACCGACATCCACAGTTCGGGGCTTTCCTCTACATTCCGCGGCAGGGTAACGTTGAAGTACATCCAGCCGCTCTGCGTCTTCACCTTTGCCTCATATTGACGAAGAAAGGCTTCGGCCTCCTGCGCATCGCGAGCCTTCACTCGCGCTTTCAGCCTGAAATTTACCTTGTTTCTGCCGTTATCGCCCTGCAACACGACGTTGCCCACCGTATCGAGGCGGAAGGAGTCCATGGGAATTCCAGTAGCCACACCGGTAACGGTGCGCACCCAGTACTGCCCTTCGCGAGTGATCGGCGTCTGTGGCTGCGCAAAGGGCGCGCCCAGAATCACAACGAACGAAATGGATGCAAACTTCTTCATTGGCGCTTAATAGGTCTCCACCGATGCGTTCATCTCATGCAGCGCCTTCTGGCAGCGCATCCGGATATAACCGTTGTCTTCCTTCCCCATCAATTCCTGCAACACGCCGACCATCTTGTCGGAGCGATGCAGCATCAGCAGATCGATTACCTGCGTCCGCACGCCCGGATTGTCGTCTTTCAACAACACCTGCGTCAGCGCCTGGCGAGTCTCCGGATCGTTGGCAAATTCCTTCAACCCATCCAGCGCCTTCAGCCGCACTCCGGAATTGGGATCGTGCTGCACAGCGTAGAGCAGCGCGCTCCGCACCTCAGCCGATTGCGGATTGCTCCGCAACAGGTCCACTGATTCGACGCGCAGACCGGCATCGGACGGATCCTTCGCGGCGGTCAGCAGCAAGCGCTGGATCGCCTGGTCGTCTATGTTGCCAGAGAGAACGCGCTGCCTGGTCTCGTCCACCACAATCTGGACTTTGCCGGCGCCCACCGGCTCCACGTATCGAACGCGCGAAGACCCGGGGTCCCCCGCCATGCCGGCGGATTGAAAGGGCCCCAGCAGCGAGGGCGGCAACATCCGCGCCGCCATAAAACCGACAATCAGCATGGCCACCGCACCAACCGGCTGGGCCAACCCGGGCGCGAAGTGGAAATGGATGGTGAAGCCTTGCCGAACCTTGTCCCAGAATCCATCGCGATCGGGTTTCACGTGCGTCAACTGCTGCCGCAGTTCCGCGCGGCACTGATCCAGCAGTTCCTGGCTGGGAGCCATCTCCGCGGCATCCAGCGATTGGAACAGCGCCTTCTCTCTGGCCAACGCGACGCGGCAGGCATCGCACTCGTCGATGTGTACTTCCAGCTTCTCTTCTTCTTCGAAAGAAAGCTCGCCGTAAAGAAACAGCGGCAATGTCGTTTTTACTTCTTCACATTTCATACGAAATCTCCTAGCGCGGCGCGCATTTTTTGCGTCGCCCGAAACAGGCAGTTCTTGGCCGCCTCTTCGGATGTACCCAGCATGTCGCCAATGGCACGGAGCCGCAGCCCCTGGTAATGCCTCATCTCGAAGACCGCACGCTCGCGCGGCGTCAAACCACCCAGCACTTCCTGAATCCTCTTCTGCAACTGCCGGCTCATCAGTTGGCGCTGCGGATTGCTGTCCGCCCGCGATTCTTCCACCGTGTCCATGCGATCCAAAAATCCTTCGCTCGTTTCCACCACCGTATTCTCTTCACGCCTCACTCGCCGCTTCCGCAGCGCATCCAGGCAAAGATTGGTGACAATCCTGTACAGCCAGGTATGGAAGCTGCAGTCGAAACGAAACGTGTGCAGGTTCTTGTACACCCGAAGAAACGCCTCCTGATAAATGTCGTTGGCGTCTTCAGGCGACCGCAACAGGTTCAAGGCCAGCCGTAGGACGTTCTGATCGTACAGGCGTACCAGTTGCTCGAACGCGCGCTGGTCGCCTCTCTGCGCCGCCCGAATCAGTTCGGGTTCGTCCATCTTAACGGCCACTTGGGCCACTGTTGCCTGCAACACCTTGATAGACGGGCGATAAGCGAAAACGTCACGCCTCGGGGAGGGCCCTCTAACCGGCTAATTCGACGTCGATTCTCTTGTTCGCCTGGTCTAGTTTTACGATGCGGAAACTACGAATCTGGCCGGCGCGTGGGGCTTCCGGGCGGGCCGACGGGGAGGAGCTAACCCCCTGTTTCCACTTGGCCGAAAGCATGGCGGTCAGGGACGACAGGTCGGCTGCCTGAGCGGCGGGTGCGGGTAGTTGTTCTACTGCTTCCTCGGCTAATCGGCAGTGCCCGAAAACACCCTCGCCGAGCTCGACTTTGGCCCGGCCCGGGCTGGCCTCCACGATGCGGCCTGAAACTGTCTCACCAGGGCTGTGCTCGCCGATGTACTCGTCCACGGTGGTCGGCTCCAACTGCTTGATGCTCAACTTGATTCGCCGGCGTTCGCGATCCAGTTCGGTCACTACGGCCTTTACGGTCTGCCCGGCCTTGAGCACTTCACTTGGATGGTTCAGCCGCTTCTCGCGGGTGATGTCGGAGATGTGGATCATCCCCTCGATGCCGTTGCCCAGATCCACAAAACAGCCGAAGGCAGCCATGTTCGTCACCGGTCCCTCCACCACGGCTCCCGGTGCGTACTTCTTCGCCGCTTCTTCCCACGGATCGCCAAGAGCCTGCTTCAGCCCGAGCGAGATCCGATGCTCCGCTGCGTTTATGCCCAGCACCTGCGCCTCTACCTGCTCATCCACTTTCAGCACGTCGCTTGGCCGCTTGATCTTCTTCGACCAGGACATCTCGGAAACGTGAATCAGGCCGTCCACGCCAGGCACCAGCTCAATAAACGCACCGAAATCGGTGAGACGCGAGACCTTGCCTTGCACGCGGTCGCCGACTTTGAGCCGCTCGAGCGCGAGGGTCCACGGATCGGGCGTCAATTGCTTCATGCCGAGAGAAATGCGGCGGCTATCGGCCTGGATCTTCAGGATCTTCACTTCCACCGGATCGCCGACCGCCACTACATCCGAGGGTTTCGCTATGCGTTGCCAGGCCATGTCGGCAACATGCAGCAACCCGTCGATGCCACCGAGGTCGACGAAAGCTCCAAAATCGGTGATGCTGCGAACAGTGCCGCGCACCACCGCGCCTTCGGCCAGTTCGGCGAACCGCTTCTGACGCGTCAGCTTTTCCTCTTCTTCCAGCACAACGCGGCGGTCGACAACGACGTCTTCATCCGCTGTGTCCAGCTTGATGATCCGGCACTGGATCTCCTGGCCTACCAGCTTCTCCAGTTCAGCCTGATCTTTGGTGCCGGTGCGCGACGCGGGCATGAACGCCGGAGTCCCAACATCGACGCGCAGTCCGCCTTTCACGATCTCGGTTACTACGGCGCCAATAGTCCGCTGTTCGGCGAAGGCGCTTTCAAGCGCGCTCCAGTCCTTGGGCCGGGCCACTTTGACCGTGGAGAGTGTGTAGGTTCCTTCGCCGTCGCTCCCGGTGATGGTGACCTGCAGCGCATCCCCTATCTTTACAAACGGTGGGCCGTCGCCATCGCGAAACAGCGCCAGCGGAAGCACACCATCGATCTTTCGTCCGATATCCACGAACACCGAATCGGCGGTGATGGAGACCACAGTCCCCTGAAGCGCTTCGCCGCGTTTGGGGCCGTGGTGGTGTTGTTCGAACTCCGACAGAATATCGGCGAAAGAGCTCTCGTTTGCGGTTGCGGCTTGATCCTCAGGGGACGAGGCAGAGCCCTGGACTGTAGCCGTAGATGTGAGGTTTTCCATGAAGACTGCGTGTAGAACTATTGTGGCATAGCGGCGCGGAGCGCCGCCGGACCCTGCGGGTCCGAGGAATCCAAGAATTCAGAATGGGCCGCTGCGCGTCCCCGAATCCAGAATGGGGGCGATGGCCGGTGGAGGATTCCTGGGATTCGGAGGCGCGGCAGCGGCGCTGTTGCGGCCGGTAGAGGATGTCTCGAATTCGGAGACGCGCAGCGGCTCCTTCCTGAATTCTTGGATTCAGCCTTGCCGTCCGACACTCCGCTTTCTGAGTAGGAGGGAACCGGCCAAGAGTCCCGCGAGCAAGAGACCAGCCGTCGAAGGCTCGGGTGCGGAATGCGGAGGCGCCCGGCTTGGCCTGGGCCGCCTAGGGACGCGAATGGTGGCCACTTTGTCGGTGACAATGGCCAGGAAGTCCTCGGCGAACTCGCTCGGGCATTTTCGCAGGTTCCACGGACCGCCTCGGACGGGGACAGTCTGACGAAGGGGAGATTTGTGTAGTCAAGGTGCGGAGCGCTTGCGGGTCCGGGGAGGAATACGAAGAATTCAGAAGGGGCTGCTTGGAGGACTTCCTTGAATTCGGAGACGCGGCAGCGGCTCATTCTTGAATTCTTGGATTCTGAAGTTGGCTAAGATGACAGCGTGGACTTCAAGCCGTCGCGCATGGTGCGCGTGCAGGATGTCGTGTGGATTTTGCTGTTCGCGGCGCTGGCGATTTTCGGGCCGGATCGATCGCCGGTGGTGGCTTCGGTTCTGATCGGGCTGGGCGTTTTTCAAGTGGTAGAGCCGAAGGTTCCTTTTCTGCGCACGGCGGCTGGCGCGGTCCTTTCCTTCATCCTCAAACTGGGTCTTTGGTACGTTCTGATGGGGTGGACCGATGGGATCGCGAGCAGCTATTACTGGGTCATCCTGCTGCCCGTGATTTCCACCGCCAGCTCGCAGGGCTTGATTGGCTTGGTGATCGCCACGGTTCTTGCTTGCGGCGCCTATCTCTCGCTTCTGCGATTTCTGCCGGCGGAGCTGTATGTCCCCCAAGAGGAGTGGCCGGTGCTCATCCTGCGAACCGCCAGCATTCCCATCGCCGGCTTTCTGGTTTTTGAGTTGCTGGAGAGTAACCGGATCGCGGCCCGCAGAGCTGAAGTCGCTGTCCAACAACTAGCCGAGGCGAACCGGCAACTCCGGGAGGCGGAAGCCGCCGTGCGCCGCACCGAAAGACTGGCTGCGCTGGGACAGCTTTCCGCCGGCCTGGCGCACGAACTTCGCAATCCGCTCGGCACTATCAAGACCTCAGCCGAGATGCTGGTCAAGAGTGTCGACGGCGATCCTGCGGTGGCCCGGGAGATGGCCGGTTTTATTTCCAGCGAAGTGGATCGCACCAATTCGTTGGTCACGCGCTTCCTCGATTTCGCGCGGCCGCTGGCGCTGCGCCTGGAAAAAGCCGATCTGACGCGGGTGATCGACCAGGCCGTCACCGATGTGGAGAACAACCGGCCGCCATTCGACGTGGCGATCTACAAGAACTACTCGCCGGACATTCCGCCGTTTTTCCTGGATGGCCAACTAATGGAGCGCGTGCTGTACAATTTGCTGCTGAATGCCGCGCAGGCCAGTCCTCCAAAAGGGAGCATCACGGTGAAGACGCGGCAAATCGACGGTACGGTGGAAATAGCGGTGATCGACCGCGGGCCCGGCATCGACGGCAAGAACCTGGAGAGCATCTTCAATCCATTCTTCACCACGAAGCCGAGCGGAGTTGGGCTGGGCTTGGCCATCGTGTCTAAAATTGTCGACGAGCACGGCGGTAAGATTTCGGTGGAGAGCAAGCCGGGCGAAGGCAGCGTCTTTCGTGTGTATCTGCCGTTTCGCGAATCCATAGGAGAGGACACTCGATGAAAGCCACGGTTCTAGTGGTGGACGATGAAGAGAAGCTCCGGCGCGTGGTGGAGTTGCAATTGAAGAACGCCGGATACGAGGTGGAGCAGGCGGGAAACGTGGAGGAGGCCATGCGACTAGCCGGCCACGCCGACGTCATCCTTACCGATCTCCGGCTGCCGGGTAGCAGCGGGTTGGATCTACTAACCAACTTGCGCCGTCAGGATTCGCATACGCCGGTGATCGTGATGACGGCGTTTGGCAGCATCGAGACCGCGGTGGAAGCGATGAAAGCCGGCGCGGTGGATTTTTTGCCCAAGCCGTTTTCGCTTGATCATTTGATGACGGTGGTGACCAAGGCGCTGGAGTTGCGCGCGCTACGCGATGAGAACCGCCAGCTCCGCGAAGAACTTGGGCAGCGCTACGACTTCGACAACATCGTGGGACACAGCGAGGCCATGCGTGAGATTTTCGCGTCCGTTATGCGTGTGGCTCCCACTCGGGCCACCGTGCTGCTTTGCGGGGAAAGCGGCGTGGGCAAGGACCTGATCGCGCGCGCCATCCATCATCACTCGCCGCGCGCCAGCCATCCGTTCGTCAAAATCAACTGCACCGCGCTGCCCGAGAATCTCATGGAGAGCGAGTTGTTCGGCTACGAGAAGGGCGCTTTTACCGGCGCGAATACATCGAAGCCGGGCAAGTTCGAACAGGCCGATACGGGGACGGTGTTCCTGGATGAGATTGGCGATGTGCCGGCGTCGGTACAAGTGAAGCTGCTGCGCATCCTGCAGGAGCGCGAGTTCGAACGGTTGGGCAGCAACAAGACGAAGCACATCGATGTACGCGTTCTGGCGGCAACCAACGTGGATTTGCGCGCGGCGCTGGAACAGGGGACGTTTCGCGAGGATCTATTCTACCGGCTTAACGTGTTACCGCTGAACATTCCGTCGCTGCGCGAGCGCAAGGAGGACATACCGTACCTGGCCGCACACTTTGTCAAGAAGTTGAGCAGCGACCTGGGCAGCCCGGTGCAATCGATTTCCGAGGCCGCCATTGAGCGGCTTATGCAGTATCATTGGCCGGGCAATGTGCGCGAGCTGGAGAACGTCATCGAACGCAGCATGGTGCTGGCCAACGACGCGGTTCTCGAAGCCGGCGACATCAAGCTGGACACCGCGCCCAAAGCCCGCTTCGCGGTCGCCGGCGATTTCCTGCCGGAGGGCACTACACTCGACGAATACGAGAAATCGATTATCCGGGAGGCGCTGAATCGGGCGAATGGGAATAAGAGCCAGGCGGCGCGGATGCTTGGATTGACGCGAAACGCGTTGCGTTACCGGTTGTCGCAAATGGGGATTGAATCATGAGGGTCACATCGCGGCTCGCTGTACTCTTCGTCGCAGTCGCCGGGTTATTTGCCGACCAGGTGGACGACATCGTCAAGTCGGAGATGGCTCAACAGCACATTCCAGGACTCGCCTTGGCGGTGATGAAGGACGGCCACATCATTCGTTCCGGCGGATATGGGTTGGCAAATATCGAGCTGAATGTGCCGGTGACACCGCGCACCGTATTCAAGATCGGCTCGGTCAGCAAGCAATTTCTGGCGGCTGCGATGATGATTCTGGTGCAGGACGGCAAGGTCAGCCTGAATGACCACGTCAGCAAATATTTGGATGACGCGCCGCCCGCGTGGAACGGTATCACCATCCGGCAACTGCTCAGCCATACCAGCGGGCTGGTGCGCGAGGGTCCGGCGTTCGAGGCGCTGAAGGCGCAACCCGATATCCAGGTGATCCGCAGCGCCTATCCGCTGGCTCTCGTTTTCTCGCCGGGCGATAAATGGCAATATTCGAATATCGGCTATTTCACTTCGGCCGAAATCATCGCGCGCGTTGCCGGTGAGCCTTGGCCGGCATTTCTGGAGCAACACACTTCGGACCCTTGCAGATGACCGCGACTCGTACGACCACGTGGCAGGACATGGTGCTGAATCGCGCGGACGGTTATGAATGGCAAAACGGCAACATGCGGCGCGCGCTTGAATATTTGGCTTTGCGACCGAGCGGCGCGCTGATCTCGACAGTAGAAGACTACGCCAAGTGGGACGCCGCGCTCTACACGGATTCACCGTTGACGAAGGCGTCTCGCGATCAGATGTGGAGTGCGGTGCGGCTCAACGACCAGACCTCGGCAGCGTACGGCCTGGGCTGGGAAGTGCAAGCGCGCGCGGGCAAGCGCTCCGTGCATCACGGTGGAGCGATCTCCGGTTTCAAGTCGCACGTGGCCCGCTTTCCGGACGATCGACTCAGCTTCGTAGTCTTGACGAACGGCGGGCACGTGCAGCCGGATAGGGTGCTGTGGAAAGTCGCAGCGGTTTGGTTGCCTGGAGTGGATAATGCGCCGCCGAACGGACGGCCAGTGGTTCGGCCGGTGAACTAATGCCGGAACACGCCCCACTCCATGGTTCCCTCAACGGCGCGGTTATACGCGGCCGATAGCGAAATCGCGAGCACCGTCCGCGTGTCGCGCGGGTCGATGATTCCGTCGTCCCAGAGGCGCGCTGTCGCGAAATAGCAATCCGATTCGCGCTGGATCTGATTCTCCAGGGCCACGCGCGCAGCGGCCAGCTTTTCTTCATCCACCGGCTGCCGAGCCTTGATCAGCGCCTCGCGCTTGATGATGTCCATAACTCCCGAAAGTTGCTGGGGGCCCATCACCGCGATCCGGTGATTCGGCCAGGTGAACAGGAACCGCGGCTCGTAGGCGCGGCCGCACATCGCGTAATTGCCTGCGCCGTACGATCCGCCGATCATGATGGTGATCGCCGGCACCGTCGAATTCGACACGGCGTTAATCAGCTTCGCGCCGTTGCGAATGATGCCTTGCTCCTCGTAGGTCTTGCCCACCATGAATCCGGTGATGTTCTGCAGGAACACCAGCGGGATGTCCTGCTGGTTGCACAACTCGATGAACTGCGCGCCCTTGCCGGCAGACTCCGACATCAGCACGCCGTTGTTGCCCAGAATGCCCACCGGAAACCCATGCACCCTCGCGAAGCCAGTCACCAGCGTGGGCCCGTACTCGGCTTTGAATTCGGAGAAGCGCGAGCCGTCGACAATCCGCGCGATCACCTCTCGGACATCGAAAGGCACGCGTACATCGGCCGAGGCAATGCCGAGAAGCTCCTCGATATCGTACGCCGGTTCGTCGACGTCTTCCTGCTGCGGCGTCGGTGGTTTTTTTAGATTGAAATTGCCGACTATCTCGCGCGCGATGCGAATGGCGTCCAGCTCATCTTCGGCAAGATAATCGGACAGGCCGGAGACTCGCGAATGCATTTCAGCGCCGCCCAATTCTTCCTCGTTCGAGATCTCGCCGGTCGCCATCTTCACCAATGGCGGGCCCGCTAGAAACACCTGCGCCTGCTTCTTCACCATCACCACGTAGTCGGACATGCCCGGCAGATACGCGCCGCCGGCGGTGGAGCTGCCGAACACCACCGAGATCACCGGAATCCGCATCTTCGAACGGCGCGTGATATCGCGAAATCCGCGGCCTCCTGGAACGAAGATTTTGCTTTGCACCGGCAGGTCGGCGCCGGCGGACTCCACCAGCAAAATGCTCGGCAGGCGGTTCTCCATCGCGATTTCGGCGAGACGCCGGTTCTTCCACAATCCGGCTTCGCTGGTGGAGCCGCCCTTCGCCGTGGCTTCGTTCGCGCTGATCAGGCACTCGCGGCCACAAACCAGTCCGATGCCGCCGATCGCGCGGGCCCCGGCTGTTTCATCGTCCATGCCGATTCCGGCGAGGGGCGCGATCTCCAGGAAATACGAACCCTCGTCCAGCAGCATTTCCACGCGTTCGCGCGGCAGCAACTTGCCACGTTCCAGATGCCGATGGACATACTTCTCACCGCCACCCTCGGTGGATCGTTTTAGTTCCGCGCGAAGCCGGTCGACGGCCGCGGACATGGATTCATAGTTATCCCGGTAGGAATCGGACTGACGGTCGATCGAGGAGCGAATCGGTTCCACGGTCCACTATTGTACGGGAGAATGCTGCACATGGTCGTGGGTTCACTTCGAAACGCAAACAGATCAGCCAGGATCCTAGCGCCTGCTGGTGGGATTACAGCCACCTTGCGACTGAACTTCGCTGTGTCCGATCGCGAGGTCCAACTTTGGTTTTGCTAATCACCACCACCAGAATCGAGTAACGCAATGCGATATCCTGATGGCGGGGATGAATCGGGTCGAATTTCAGACTCTGGCGGTGGAGAGATTAGGCGATGCCAACGCCCTACTCAAAGCCGGACGATATGCTTGCGCGTACTATGTTTCGGGTTATGCCATCGAGTGTGCTTTGAAGGCCTGCATCGCCAGAAAGACAAATCAGGACGATTTCCCGCCGAGGGATGCGGCACGGTATTACGTACACGACATTCCTAAGTTGTTGGATAACGCTGGCCTTGGCTCGGCCTTCGAGCAAGAGGCTAACCAGGACGCGATTTTTAGAGCGAATTGGGCGGCCGTCAAAGACTGGACGGAAGAGACAAGATATCAAGGCCGCGGCCAACGACAGGCAGAGGAGATTCTGGCGGCCATTAACGATCCTCAACATGGAGTGCTTCAATGGTTAAGAAGAAACTGGTAGAAGAGCTTGTCTCAGATGGTGTGAGACTGCTGTGCGAACTAGACCGGCGCACTTTTCCCGTGGAGTCGATGTTTTGGATTCATTTGCAGGATCAAGACTATTGGCGGCTAGTGATCGGCTCACCTATCGTTTCAGATCTGGGCGGCGTCGCTGCATATCGCCGGCTTGGCGAGCTGTTGCAAGAGACCGAACTGGCTGGAATCATGCTAGAGGACATTTCGTTGCTCGATCCGCAGTCACGGGAATTTCAGTCTCTCTTCTCGTTGGCCAGCGCGTCGAGCCGACTTGCTGCCGGCGCAGCTTGGCTTGAATTTGAGGACGCTGTAGTCTACCGTTGGACGGGTGCGGAGGTCAGCGGACGCGTGACTTGCGATGTGTCGCTCGATGAGTTGAACCACATCTGGGAGGACGAGAGAAAGATTCTGAACCGCCCCGCCCTCCTGATCGCCCTAGAGCAGCGTAAAGTTACCCTGCGATTTCATCCGCAGCATGGGCCACTCCCGGGGATCGAGAACATTAAATTCAACTTTGGTAGTGCATTGCGCCAAGCGCGCTCAGATTGCCAGATAAACTGGCTCTGATTATCGTCCGTGGGTCTCGAGAATCACTCGTGGAACGTCAACGGTCAAGCTAATGTGTTTCGGGCTTGGTTTGCGGCCCTAGCGTCTTTTCAGCGCCGTCCAGCAGGGCCTGTTTTTCGGCGGCAGTAAGCCTGGCAGTCGCGTGCATTGGAAGATAGAACCACGGCGGCATGTCGCCCTGCTTCACTTCCGCGGTGACGTCGGTGGCGTGCCTTTGGGGGCGATCCCACTCGGTGAAATTCAGGTGGCTGCGCCCACCATCCACGTCGTTCTGGAGGAGCCACGAGACGGGTGCGACGTGGGAATACCATGGCCATACGGTCTGGTTGCTATGGCAGTCGAAGCAGGCCCGGTGGAACAAGGCTCTGGTGTCCGGTGAGTTCCACGCGGGCTCCTTGGTGACCGGGGGATTGGTGTGGTTGCGGCCGTATGGAACGAATTGAATCAGTGCGGCAACGATCAATCCCCATTTGAGGATCTTGAGGAACATCTCCTAAGGATACACGTGGCACTACATGTTGTAGAAGAACTCTTCGTAGACGATCTTGCCGTCGACAACTTTGTAGATGGCGACCTCTTCCATAGTAAAGCGCCGGCTCTGCGGCTTGAACGTGACGTCGAGCTTGTAAGTCACCGCGAAATGCGAACCCGCGACCAGCGGGCCTTCGACGGTAACGGAGTGGACTTCGTGGTTGGCGGTCCACCATTCCCCCTTGGCCTTCACCGCCGCGATACCCTTCGATTCGCGTGACTGTCCGGGAGGCGCCCCGGCTTCCACACTGACGATATCGGGTGAGTATAGCGCCATGGCCTCTGGAAACTTGCCTTGAGAGCAGAGTTTGACGACCTGGTTCGCAACTTCTTGGGTGGTCATGCTTGATCCTCCTGTGCTGGTTTTGGCGAGCCTAAAATTAGACGTTAACACGGGCCGTTAGGTCGCGAATGATAGCTGCGCTCAGCACAATGCTCAGCGTCAAGGAGACGAGCATTCCGGCGTAGAGCAGGGGCGCTGGGGCGAGCGCGAGCAGGGACAAGTCAGATGCGTGAGCTGCCGCTTCATGCACGTACCAATTCCAGACATCATGCAAACGCATGGGAGCGGCGCCCGCGCCGGAATACATCGGGAAGAGCTTGACTGTCCAGGTGGCGATCAGAATCCAGGTCCAGATTGTAATGGTAAGACCGGCGAGAACTGGTCCGAATCGATTCCAGGGCGACATGCCGAGGTACGCGAGAGCCATCACCGGGGTAAGCAGCACCGGTGCGTACCAGGGACTCGCGCCCGGGATTGCGCCGTTGTCGTGGGCAAAGAGGACGCAAGTAGCGTACGCAATCGCAATGGAAAACAAAACGATTGTGGCGAAGACAATTCGCTCCGCCGGTTGGATTGCGCGTCTGCGGAAACCCCAGGCGGCTAGAGCGGCGGCCACGAGTCCGAGCACGATATTCAGCGTGCTCCGCGAGAAACTGGTGAAGGAGCCGTTCCCGGTCCAGATGGAACCTCGTGCCAGAAAGCCAGCGGTCGCCACCCAGTCGATCTGCGGCGCGGCAGCGAGCGCCTGCCTGATCCCGATACCGTCGAACGCTTCGTGGGTGCCGCCGACGTTTCCGTAGAGGATCACGTTGCGGATGTACCATGGACCCGCTAACGCGAGGACCAGCACAGTTCCACCGAGAACTGTTTTCACTTGCGTGCGCCGCTTCCAAACGAGGGTCACAGTAACTGCCAGCGCGAACGGGGCGAAAACCAGGAAGTAGGCCTTCGACAGCAAGCCCACTGCCAGCCAGAACGCTGCGATCAGCGCCGATCGCCGATCGGGCTTGTTGACAAACTCCGCAATAGCAGCGATGCATAAGGCGCTGACCCCGACAGCCAGCCAGTCGTTGGCGACGTGAGCTATGGTGGCGTAGAGCATCTGCGAGCAGAAGACCGTGAACAGGGCCGCGTTTGCGAAGAGCTCCGGGATCTGCAGCGTTCGGAAGAGCGCCGTCGCGCCAAGGTACAGGAGGATGGTGGAGAACACCGCCGCGAAAAGACGCAGTATCAGAACACGGATCGCGATCGGGGCTCTCGACATCGGCCAATCCAGGAGCGCGAGCGTGAGATAGGCCAGAGGCGGTTGATGGGCCTGGTAGTTTGGGCGGGAACTGGTGGCCGGTTCGTTGCGAATCAGTTCCAAATCTCTGCGGCGCTGTTCTTTTTCAGCTTGCGGCAAGGAGAACCATTCATCGAAGGTGATCGATCCGGGGATCCATCGGTGAACGACATGGCTGAATGGAACAAGTCCGAACGTTCGGAACACATCGTTCGGGACCAGCGCGCGGCCGAGCACCGGCAATCGGCCGGTTTGCCACAAAGTTTCTACGTATGCGTAATGGAAGGCCTCGTCGAATCCTTCCCACAGCGGCAGGAGAGCGCTATACAGGGAGGCGTTCACCATCGCGAACAGTAGAATGAGGTGACGGATGCGGATTGGCAGAAGCCAAGTTTAGCACCGGTTAGCCGGTCACAACACCATCGAAAAAATATTCACGGCTGTAACTCATGGAAAATCAGCGGGCTATCGGTGTGTTCGTCCTGCAAATATAGGCGCGCCGCGATTTCCGGCATCTTATGATTCTCACGTGAGGCGCGGGGTGCGGCTAATTTCCTCGCGAGACTTTCAACCCTCTCGCGCCGCACCCCGAAAAATCAAGCACGAGACACTGGGTGGAGCGTGACTACGGCGCGCCGGCGATCGCCGCCAGTTGCGCTCTTGCCGCACGTACCGCGTTCGGATCTTTGTTCCAGTTGTGAAAGCAGTTGTTCGTGCTGTCTCCAGGGCTGGCGATCCCGTTGCATCCCACCTGGATGGCCACTTGCATCGCAGCGTTCGGGTCGCGCTTCGCGGCCAGCGCCAGCAGTTCGTAATCCTCCATGCCATCGCGCAACGCCTTCACCCGCAAGCTCGGGATCGGACCGTACACCGCCGCGGGCGTGCCGCTGCCGTATGCGTTCGCCGGGACAACATAATTCACTTCTTTGCCGGGATAGAACAAGTTTCCGTCTCCGTTGAAGCAGGTGCCGCTGTCGTTCAAGCTGCATGGGTCGGTCCACATGCTGCCGCCGCGGCCCAACACCTCGTTCCACTTGTCGGTGGTCCAGTACAGCAGTCCTTCCAGACTGTATCGATAGTTGATCCACGGCATGATGCGGTAATTCAACAGCGGAAATTCGATCTGCCAGTACGGCGTGGGGTTCGAGGTATTCTGCACCACCGCCGTGTAACTCCAAACCCTGTCGCCCGCCGCCTGCCGTGCCGCGACAAACACCGGGTCGTAGTAGGTGTTGTGCATCATCAGGATGTCGATGTGCCCGGTGAGGTAAGTTGCGAGATACGGAGTATCGAACGCCGTCGTGATTCCCACCGCGAAATTCGGATTCCCCTGGTGGATCAAATCCGCGAAGCTGGCCGCAGTCTGAAAATCGGAGACCGATGACGGCTCGTCCGCGGTACGGAACCAGGCTTTGTCCAAATACCCTCGGGCTGCGAGCCACTGATACACGTCGTTCAAATAGGTCAACGTCTTCGTGCGATCTTTGCCCAATGGATCTGCAAACGGACTGTGTAGCCCCAGGTTCACAGAAAAATCGCTGTACTCCGGCCGCGCCAGCAGCGAATCTATTTTGGGCGCCGCCACCGGATCCTGCACCAGATGCCCTTGCGAGTTCACTTGGAACGAAGTGTTGATCGGCGATTCCGGCATGATCCGGTGCGCGATCATGGCTTCGTCCATAGCCACGGCCATGCTCAGATGCTGGCGGCTGCCGTTCGCGTATCCATAGTAGGCGGCGGGACCCAGCGAGTGATCGGAATCGTAAGCGTGAAACGACGATCGCAGTGACGGCTTCTTCGGCAGGCTGAAGCCCCACACGGTCAGCGTCACGGGAATCTGCGCCAACGTCACACCGCCATCGCGCGAGACGGTCACCACGCTGCTGTACACGCCCGCGGGCGTTCCGTCGGGAATGTAGACCTCGACGTACACCGGTTGGTTTTGTCCCGCTGCGACATCGAACGGCGCGGAGGGGTACTGACCTCCGCGAATCGGCGCACCAGTGAACGGATTCACGAACGGAATCAGAGCATCGGGATAAACTCCCGCCTTGGCGCCGCCATCGCCGCGATGCGACGGGTTGGTGATGGTGATGTAATGCTCTCGATAAAATCGCACTGGTATCGCGCCGCATTGCGCCCCGCTGAATGGCGTTGTCAGATCGGCGCTCACGTTCTTGTATCCGGCAGTACCGCCGTTGATCACAATCTGAAACGCTTCGTACTCGTTGCCGGCGGCGGCGAGCGAAGCGAATGGTGCTCCGTTCGATGGAACAGGGTCGCCGGGTTTTACGCGTTGCAGGCTGTCAATCGTGTAGACGTTGGGCGAGGAGATGGCGCTCCCCGGAGTCGCCGGCGCGCCCACCGTCAGTAACACCTTGAGATCCACCTCTCCTGGACTTCCGTCGGTGAATGTTACGGCCACCGTGCCGGTGTACTGTCCGGGCGCCAATCCATCCGGCGACGCGCTGATAGAGATGTTGTCCGGCGATGTCCCACGTTGTGGCGATGCTGTGAGCCACGCGGCGTTCGAGGCCGTAGTGAACCCGAATTTGTTCCCGCCGCCATTGCCAATCGAAATGGTCTCGGCGTATCCCACCCCTCCGCCACACGCCGACTGGCTCTCAGGAAACAGGATCAGCGTCTTCGATAAACTGAAGGGCGCCGCCGCGGACACCGTCCAGTTCCAAACGTTGCTGGCTATCGTCGCGTCGCTCGCGCTCACTACTTGCAGCGAGTAGTGGCCGGCGGCAGCAATCGCCGCTGCCGGAATCACCGCTTGAAGCTGATCCAAGGCGCCCGTCGTTACTTGTGCCGGAATGGCCCGGCCGTTCACCATCAGCATGCTGTCGGCCGGCAGGTTCGTTCCCCGAAGCAGTATGTTCGCATTGGCATTGGCCGCCACCGGAGTTGGCATGACGTCCAGAATTCCAGGACCACCCGCACTCACCGGGTCCGCCGCGGCGCCGTTGGTCTGAACTGTCACCACCGGATGGCCAGATTTAATTCCCTTCGGAACCTGCGCGTTGATCTGGTAGAGCCCCACCTGTGCGGGAGCGAGCCCGGCAAACAGGATGGCCGCGTCCTGACCGTCGAACTGAACTCGCGGCGGCGTCGCCAATTGAGCGAAGTCCGGAGGACCGGGCGCGGCTGCTCCGCTGGACACTGTCGGCTTTACTGCGCCGAATCCCGTACCATAAATGATCGCCGTTTCTCCTGGCTGGACGGGATTGTCGCGCCTGATCAGGCTTCCATCGGCGTGTGTGATCGCTCCGGGCCCACTGCCATTGCTCAACACCGTGTAGATCGCCGGACTCGCGTCCGTCAGCGAAATTGGAAATGGTGCGCTCTGAGCCGACCCCGTTTTCACCACCACTGTCGCCTGGTTACCGCTCACTTCGAACGGAATCTGCAGATTGATTTGATTGGGCGAGACAAAGAACAGAGGCGCAGTTAAGCCGTTCACCGCGACGCTGACCCCGCCAAGGCTACTGGGCAGTGGCGTCTCCATCGCCACTGCTGAACCATCGGTGAACCCGCCTCCAAATAAAGTGACGATCGTTCCCGGCGCCACGGGTTTGCCGGAAGCGAAATTCCCGGAATTTACTACGGCATCCAGATGAACCGAATTCGCCGCGGCGGGCGATGAATCGCCGGCTCCCGGAATCAACAGCAGGAGCGCGATGGCAACCAGGCTAGTGGTACACATCAGCGATATAGAAGGGCACACGGTGCGGCGCGCACCTGACATGCCTAATTCCTCGATGTCCTCGAAGCGGTGGCAAACTCCAGCACCTGGTCCGCAAGAGCGGGCTCGCGATCGTAAATCGCCAGCGTTTGCTGCACCATCCTCTGTTGCGAGAACCGTGTGCGGCAATCTCGCGCGGCGTTCTCGCCGAGCCGTTTGGCCAGGGCGCGATCCGAAAGAATACTTGCGATGGCAGACGCGAGCGCGTCCGGATCTTGCGGCGGGACCATCAGGCCGTTCACGCCGTGCTCTATGACATCACGATTGCCTTGTACATCACAAGCCACCAACGGACGGCCGGCGGCCATCGCTTCCAGCAAAGAAATCGAAAGACCCTCCCAACGCGATGGCTGCACCACCACATCGAACGCCGCAAGCAGTTCCGGCACGTTGCGGCGGAAGCCCGCGAAATCGATGCGGTCCGCAACGCCTGAATTCCCAGCCTCCCGCCGCAAGTCGGCCTCCGAAGGCCCTTCGCCGATAATCACCAGGCGAGCGTTGGGGAACGATTTCAACACAGGCGGCATGGCGCGGATCGCATACTCGATCGCCTTCACCGGCGCCAGCCGATTCGCTACGCCGATCAGCAGATCGTCTCCATCGACACCAAGCTGCCTCCGGGCTTCCGTCCGATTCGGATGTTCGAACTGCGCGAGGTCGATGCCGTTCAGGACCGTTCGGACATGGCTTGACGCCGCGACGCCTTCGGTGACGGCGGTGTCGCGATGTTCCTCGCTCACCGAGATAATCCCGTCGCAGGCTTTGGCCGCCATGCGTTCCAGCGCCAGGAAAGTCTTGCGCACCCAGCGATGGTTCGAATCCTTGAACGCAAACCCGTGCGCGTGATGAATGATGTACGGAACGCCCGCGAGTCGCGCTGCAAAGCGCCCCAGGATTCCGCCCTTTGAGGTGTGCGTATCCACCAGGTCGAACCGCTCGCGGCGGCACAGCAGAAACAATTGGACGAAAGGAACGATGTCGAATGGATTGATGGGATGGAACCAGAACGGCGAACGGACAATTTTCGCACCGATGGCCGCGAACCGCTCGGAGTTCTCCTGGTCGAGCGAAACCACCCAAACTTCGTCGCCACGGGCGATCAGCGCGCGCGTGATAGCCATCACCACCACCGAGCCGCCACCCCAAGCTCCGCCACCCAGCACATGCAGGATTTTCATGATGTCCTCCGAAGTTCCACCGGCTCTGGCCGTTGAGCCGCGGCCAATCCACGGCGTGACAATCTTGCGCCTTCAAACACCGTGGTCACCCGCTCTACAAATTGATTTTTCGGAACCAGCCGCCGCAGCGATTTCAAGCTCCCCACCAGCGGAGCGCTGGTCAGCAGGGGCGCCACTGCCGGATGCAAGTCCAGCACCGAATTCTGCGCGATCGCTTCGTAACCCATGCCCAGCTTGTAGTCGTGCAATCCGTGGCCAGCCACCAGGCCCATCAGGCCGAAACAAATGGCCTCCAGGTCGTCATCGGTGGCGAGTTGCCGCGTGAGCGTAAAATCCAAAGCGTGATTCGGACGTAACTCCAGATCTTCCAGGCGCGACATGCGGTGAATAATATGCAGCCAGCCGTCCTCCCGGCAGGTGATGGCGTACGCCGCCAGACGATCGCCCACGAATGCGCCCCACGGCGCGATCTCGGGGCACTGGGCAATCGCATGGACCATGCGGGTCCACTGGCGAACCTCGCCGAACTCCGCATCGTACCGGCCCTGGCGCGCCATGGTGTCCAGGTTCAAGCGAAGGCCTTGCGAAAGCAACTCATCCACTGTCGCCTGGCGAACCTGGCAATTCTCCAGGCCCCGGCGGATCTTGCTGCGCAGCCCGTTCTGTACCGAGCGCAGCTCATAGTTCTTGTTGCGGCACACGTACAAACCACTGGCTAGGCCGGGCCGGCGAATCGACGGATAGCGAACCCCGAGGCCTCGGGTTCGCCGCAGCAGCGATCGCACGTCCGCTGCATCGGGGTCCGGAAGGCACTGGTATGGCAGGCTCATGAATATTCGCCCAGGCACGCTATACCAAAGCGTGCCGGCGCCTTCTACGATCTCGCGCCCACGCAGCTCGAAGAAGCGAGCTAGACCGCGGCCTTCCGTTTTTTGGATTTTTCGTTCGATGGTCAGCATGGGACTACCTCCTTGGGGCGGTTCGTGGGGTGGTTTGATAATCGCGCGCCGCACAGCACATTGGTCAGTACTTCGAACCGGGCATTCCGTGGCCTCAACCGATGCAGTCCGCCGGCCAAGGCTCGAACGACGCTGCCGGTGGCCAACTGGGCGACCGCCGGGTGAAAACGAAAAGCGAAGGTCTGCGGCATTACGGTCATGCCCATTTGCAACTTGAAATCGTGCAGCCCGCTTTCGCCCATCGAGACCGGCCCGGAGCAGACGGCGTCGATAGCCGGATCCGCGATCATGCGGCAGACTTCGTAATGCAGCGCCGTGTTTGCGCCATGATGCAGACCGGACGTCAGCGTCATCTGATACAGCATGTACGCCCACCGGTCTTCGCGATGCAGGATCGTGTAGGAATTCAGCCGCCCGTCGACAAATGCGCCGATCACGGCGGCGCCGGGGGACAGCCGGACCGCTTCCAGGAATCTCTTCCAGCGTTTTGGGTCGCCGAACTCCGCCTCATAGCGATTCTGCCGGGCCATTGTTTCGACGTTCAATCGCATGCCTTCGGCCCGCAGGACGTCCACGTCCACCGGCCGGATCTCGCAACGCTCCAGACCCCGGCGCAGCTTGGAACGGCCTTTCGGTTGGATCGAAGTGAAACCGAAATTCTTGTCGCGCACCAGGTAAAGGCCACCGCGAAATCCGTGCGGCTGTACCGCGGCGTAGCGGAGGCACAGAGCTCTTGTTCGACGCAACAACGAGTCCAGCTCATCGGGATTCGGATCGATCGCGGCGTGCAAAGGAAACCCGATGTAGCAGTGTTTGCGGAACTCCTGCCAAAACGACCCGGCGCCCTGGACCACTTTCCAGCCGCGCAACTCCATAAACCGCGCCATGGCTTCACCCCTCATGGACGCTCTCCTGGTGCAGCCGGATGGATCCCTCGCCGCCATCGATAGTTACCAGTTGCCCTTCCGCGATGGAGCGAGTGGCCGTCTGTACACCCATCACCGCCGGAATTCCGAACTCGCGGGCCAGAATGCTGGTGTGGCTAAGCGGTCCACCGGAATCGGTGATCAAACCTGCCGCGATGGTGAACGTCGGCGTCCACTCCGGCGTGGCATTGCGGGTCACGATGATGTCGCCCTTCTGGAGCCGCCCGAATTCGGAAGACGAGTGAAGCAGTCTCGCCGGCCCGGTAACCCTTCCGGGACTCGCCGGGGCTCCGTGCAGTTCTCCCGGAGAGGAAGTGCGAGAAACTTTACCCACCGCCAGGCGTTTCAAGAGATTCTTGATCCGCCGCGAGACGGTCAAAGGCGGACCTTCGAGGGGGACGCTGTGCGGGGGCGAAAGTTGGCACCGCCGCGCGTGTTCACTGCGCCGTTCCCGGACGATTGTTTTCCAGCCATGCGTCTTGCCGTCAATTGCGGCCTGCTTCAGCTCCGTCCAGTTGAGGAAGAACACGTCTTCATCGCGGACGATAGCTCCGGCATTCATCAACCGGGCGCCCAGAGCGAGAATGGCGCGCCGAGCCGCCGGCCAGCCTCGCAGAGCGTGGAAGTAAACATCCTCGCGAACCGAAGCACCTTCCTGCGCCCATCCCAGGATCCAGCGAAAGATGGCTTTGCGCAGCGGATAGCTGGCCAATTTCTCCCAGGCGTTCAAAGTGGCCTGAGCGCGTTCCGCAGCGAGTCGCTTCTGCCGTTCGAGTGGATCGCTCTGGATCAAATTCATGCGGAATCGGATGGACGCGAAGACCTTCGCCGGATCGTCGGCCGGGGCCGCATACAGGTAGTCGTGATTCTCAACCAGATGGCCATACTTCCGGCAATAACTTTGAAATTCTTCGAGCCAGAACCGGCCGCCGGGAGTGTGCGACAAGCGGTCGAGAGTTTGGGAAGCCCCCGACAGAAGCAGGCAGCGGTTGATCTCAGGATCGATCAAAGCACCGCGAACCAGTTCGCCCAACGCGTGTTCGGCTTCCATGGTCCGGCTCTCGAACCCGCGCAGGAACACCACCGGGTCGGCGCCCACAATGGGCTTGATCCAGCGATAGATGTGCCGGAACAGCGGCTCGGTGAAGACCCAGGTGCGCGATGCCCGGACGGTCATGTCCCAGGCTACGGAGTTCAATTCCATCAGGGCGGCGATGTGATCCATCAGCCCGGCATTCGAAAGCTGGGAGATCCGCGCCGAAGAAAGCTGGTCGAGCTTGCGAAGGTGGTCAGGCAGCCAGGTGCGCCACATGCGGACACCACGCCTCGCAGCCTGCCAGTAGCGGACGGGAAGCAGGAAGCCACGAGGCCCGAACTTGTAGTCCTGCCGCACGTACACGTGACCGTTGATCAGGGCGTAGCTGGGATTCGAAGCGGCGATGCCCATTTCCTCGCCATGGAGATCGTGGAGATCGTTGATGGTTTGAAACTGCGACGTGGCGTAGAGCGGCGATGGGGGCGCGGGGAGGTACTCGGTTAGCCCGCCGCCGCCGCGACGCACCCAAATCGCGCCAGGAACGGGGCTCACCCATTGCGGGCTTTCGGCCGGGTTTTGAAGCGTCGTGATGGGACGGGATTGGAGAATGTGAATGCCGCCACGATCGACGGCCCACTCGATGTCTTGCGGGCAGCCGAAATGAGCTTCTATTCTCAACGCCATCTTCGCCAAAGTTTTGAGTTGCGAGCCAGTGAGGCAATCGCGTGGCTCGAACTTGTCGCCAAGCCATTGCCGCCGAGTCTTCAGGGTGGCGCGATCGAGCTCGTAGTGGTCGGGAGTAAGTTCGCCCGATACCAGTGCATCGCCCAAGCCGCGGCACGCTTCGACAACAAGGCACTCGCGATTGCCGCTGACCGGCTCGGCAGTGAAGATCACACCAGCCGTTTGCGCATCCACCATTTGTTGAACGATCACGCCCATTGCGATGTCCGCAACGTTGTGGCCGGCGCGGCTGCGATAGACCACGGCTCGTTCGGTCCACAGCGATGCCCAGACGGAACGAATGGCGTCCAGCAACGCAGGACAGCCGCGCACGTTCAGAATCGTCTGTTGTTCACCGGCGGAACTTGCGTTGTCCAGATCCTCTGCTGTCGCCGAGGATCGAACAGCTACGGCGCCGCCTCCCAGTGCGGAATAAGCTGCTTCGATCTCGCTCTCCAGTTCGGCCGGAACGCCGTTCGATGCGGCGAACGCTCGATAGGCGTCCGTGGTCAACACGAAGCCGGGCGGCACCGGGCAGCCGAGCGCGAGTAAGCGCATCAGGTTGTGCGCCTTTCCTCCGACTTCGGCGATGTTTCTCGCGGGCGTGGACAGATGATGGAGATAGGAACGCATGTTCACATGGCCTGGCGCACGGTGCGCAGAATCGAAAATTTAAGCTCGTACATCAGCAGCACGGGGGCATAGAAAGCCAGAAATACGAGCGCCTTCCATCCCGCGGCGAACGGTGCAAGATCGACGAGCACGGTGAGCACGATGGAGATGGCGAGCGGAAAGTAGAGCGAACCAATGAATCCGGCGATCTCGCCCAGGCCGTGGCCGCAGCGACGCCGTGCAACGTAGACTTCCGTCGCGGCGACGATGGCCAACGTGGTCAAACTGCAGATGGCTGCGCCGGTGAGTCCGAACCCGGCCCTCATCACTGCAAACTGGGCGACGGCGCCGAAGGGAATCAGTACGCCGAAGATTCGCCAGATCACCAGAATCATGTTGGAAGCCACGAAGAAGGCGTTGATGCTGGCGTGCAGGGCCACGAAGAACATGGTCCACATGGTGATTTGCGCCGCCGGAATTCCGGGCGCGTATTGCGGCAGGCAAAGACGGACAAAGTCGCCGATCAACAGCGCGCCGACACCCAGCAGCGGAGGAAGCACGTAGCAGAACAGGCGGGCCGGAAGCTCATAAAACGCCGCGGCATCGATGAACGAACCGGTGCGTCCAAACTCGCGCAGCAGGTGCGGGGAGACCACCTGGCCGACGCCCTTGCGCGCCAGGACAAAGGAGAATTCCATGATCAACAGGCTGGTGCCGTAGTAACCGACCGCTACCGGGCCCAGCACCACGGCCATAACGATGACATCCAAGCGGCGCAGTATTTCGAAAGTCATTTCCGAAAGCGAGTAAGGTACGCCGAGCTGCAGCAAGCCGCGGAGCCGCGCACCGTCGAGATGCAGGCCGAAACTGAATTTCTGTTGATGCCGGAGGTACAAAAGAACGACGACGATGGCCATGACGGCGCTGACGCCCAACCCACGCAGTCCAAAAAACGCGCACAGCAGCAAGCCGGCGGTGAAGTCGATGCTGGAACGAATCAGGGTCTCGCGTGTTATGAGGTGAAAGAAATGGTGCGCCGCGGCCAGTTCGCGGAGGAAGAAATACGGTTGTCCCAGGGCTGTTACCGCGGCCATGATGCGGAACGCAGTTCGCAGGTCGGGATTCGACGGCAGAAAGCTGATGCAGAAAACGGCCAAACCGAGCAAGACACCCAAGTAAAGCGAGAATGCGCCAGTGGTGGCAATCAGGCGTCGTGCTTCGCCTTCGTCCTGACGTCCGTCCAATACCGGAACGCGCATGCCCATGGCGCGGGAGAAGGACATGCGGGCGAACTCGCCGACCGTGTCGAGCAGGAATGCGGATTTCCATGCACCCATCAGCGCGGGTCCCAGAATGCGGAGCAGGAGAACCGAGCGGACCGTGGCGAGAGCGAGGCTGAAGGCCAGGCTGGAGGTCACCGAGCGTGCGTCTCGGAAGAGTTTCATCGGGGGCTCTCCGCGCTATTACCGAGCTGCGGCCGGGTTCTACGATACGCCTCCAACATGGCCAGGACGACCCATAGGCCGCGGAAGTTTTCCAGGCTGAGGGTCAGGCCGCACAAGCCGATCACCAGCAGCGGCATCAGCGCGAACCTGCCGGAACCTTTTTCCCGCCACAAACCCACCACGGGATGGCAGAAGATCAACATGTAAATGGTGAACCCCACCAGGCCCGTTTCACCTAGCAGACCGAGGTAGGTATTGTGAATCTGCGATGTCTCGGTAGGATCGTAATCGCTAGGACGCCGGGAATAGCCGTGTCCGATTCCAAATACCGGAGCGCTGGTGAAGTTTTCCACCGACGCTACCCATAGTTCTTTTCGATCGGCCGCGGCGTCGTCTTCGATGGAAACGGTTGCGGTGGCCAGGCGTTCCGTAAACGGATTGGACGCGAGCAACTCGTTCTTGTTGGGGATGGCAACCAGGACGATGGCGGCCAGCAGAATTACAGCCACGCCGGCAAGCCGCGTCTTCCACGAACTCCCGATGGCCAGCAACACCGCAAGAGTAACTCCGACTGCAAGCATGCATCCACGCGAAGCCGAGAAGAAGATTCCAGTGAGATAAATGGCGATGGCCGGCAAGACCCAGAGCGCCTTACCAACCAGCTTCAGATAGAGCAAGGCCAGGAAGAAGCTGATGGCCAGGTAGCAAGCAAAAAGGTTGGCATCGCCCAACGTTCCCTGCGCGCGAAACATCAGCGAATAATTGTTTTCGATTCCGGCGAATTGGTAAGCGAGCGCTCCGCCGATTCCGATCAACGCCATCGGGATCGCACCCAGGAGCCAGAATTTGAGAGCGCCCAGGAAGTCCGAACGTGTGCGGATGGAGTTGACCAGCACGTAGAAAAGGAGCCAGAGGGAGACAAGCTTCACCACCTCGATCGCGATTCCCCAGGAGCCCTTGGTGGTGGCAGCCGCGTCGAAGTTGAACAGCAACGAGGCGGCAACCACGGCGACATTCAAGCAGAACAGCGTGAACAACGGCAGGCGGAGGCGGCCGTGGAGCATCTGCCAGGCGAGGAATACTACACCGAAGGGTAGGACCACATCGGAAGCCGCGAAGTTGGTTGGTTTGCCACCCAGGTCGAAGGCCTGAGTGACGGGTACGGCCAAAATCGTTAGCGCGATAAGCAGCGTCCGAGACCTGCCGGCGAGAGACGGCTCGGCATTCGTAGCCGGCATTCCCATCTGCCAGGCCGTATCTCCGAAATGGACGCCCGAGCTCATTGCTACGCGCGTACCCCCGTCGAGTGAGGGATGCTCACCGTCTTCTGGCCAACCAGGAGAACCCACCAGGACTTGAAAGCGACGAGAAAGATGGTGTAGGCGATAAGATAGATATCGAGCCAGAGCGATTGCCGGCGGACGTATTCCAAATCCATTTCAAGGCGCATCGGCAGAATCGCCCGGCGATAGTGTTCCTGCGGATCCATGCCGCCCGGATCGATCATGGACAGTTCGGGGAAGAAGCGCACTTGGGGAAACCCGGTGAGGCCTGGTGCGACATCCAAAACTCTGCGCTGCTCGGCGCTATAACATTTCTCGACCGTGTCGGTGTCTTCGGGGCGCGGTCCGACGATCGACATCTCGCCGCGCAGGATATTGAGGATCTGCGGCATCTCGTCGATCTTGAAAAGGCGGAGAAAGCGGCCGACCGGGAACACACGTGGATCGTCCTTGGCGGTGAAAGAGCCATGGCGATCGGCATTGAGATGCATGGTGCGAAACTTGAGTTCGGCGAAAGGCTGTCCTTTGTACCCGGCGCGCATGGCGTGATAGAAGACCGGACCGGGAGAGGACAGCTTAATGAGCGCGGCCGCCAGCAGCATCATGGGGCCCAAGAGGATCAGTGCCAGAGAACACAGGATCAGGTCGAGCGCGCGCTTAGCTGGCGGAATGCGCAGCCGGTCTTCGAATTTGCGCGCGCTTCTCATCGCTAGTCTCCTTGGGTGCCAGTGGCGAGAGCCGTGCGGGTGAGGGCGCTGCGGCGAGAATCGGCTACGATCGCGGCGATCGATTCGCACACGTAGTCCACTTCCTGCTCGCTCATGCTGGGAAAGATCGGCAAGGAAATCAGCCGCTGCCACTCGGCCGAGGCGACCGGATAATCGCTGGCGCGGTAGTTGTAGGTCTGACGGTAGAACGGGTGCAGATGCAGCGGCATCCAGTGCACGGTGCAAGTGATTCCCGCCTGCTTGAGACGATTGATGAACTCGGCGCGATCGATGGTCAGGCGTTCCAGGCGCAGACGCAGGGGATAGATGTGCCAGGACGATTTGCGATCGCTCAGCTCGGTGGGCGTCTCCAGGAACTCGACGAGCCCGGCGAGCCGCTCGGTGTACATCGCAGCGACCGCGCTGCGGCGTTCCGCGAACAGGTCGGCATTTTCTAGCTGCGCGCAGCCGATGGCGGCGGCGACATCGGTGAGGTTGTATTTGAATCCTGGGGCGACAATTTCGTAATACCAGGAGCCCTTGCTTTCGAAGCGGCTCCAGGCGGATTTCGACAGGCCGTGCAACGACATCATGCGCACGCGGTCGGCCAGCTCGGAATCGGTGGAGACCACCATGCCGCCTTCGCCAGTGGTGATGCACTTGTTGGCGTAGAAGGAAAAGCAGGAGAGCGGCGAAGTAGTTCCGACTTTGCGCCAGGGCGCACCGGCCGACTCGCGGCTGAAAGCGGGAAGCGCATGCGCGGCGTCTTCAATGACGGCCAGTCCAGCGCGGCTGGCGATCTTCGAGAGGCGATCCATGTCCGCCATCTGTCCGCCGTAGTGCATGGGGATGATGGCCTTCAGTGTTTCCTGGCCGTGCCAAGTGGCGATGGCCGCCTCGAGCGAATCGGGATCCATGCAGAGAGTTGCTGGATCGCAATCCACCAGCACCGGACGGCCGCCGGTGTGGAGCACGACGGCCGCCGTGGCGGCGAAAGTCATAGTTGGAACCATTACCGCGGCGCCGGGACCAATGCCGGTGGCCTCCAGTGCCAGATGCAGCGCAGCGGTGCAGGAGTTCACCGCAACCGCATGAGGAACGCCGAGGTACTCGGCGAACTGCGCTTCAAATCGCTTGACGGCCTGGCCAGTGGTAAGCCATCCGGAGTTGAGGACGGCGTTGACGGCGGATTTTTCTTGTTCGCCGATGCTGGGGCGGAAGTAAGGGACATTCATAGTGACTCCTTTGTTGAATGGTGTACGGGGTAAGTTGACAACCTGCAGCGGGTTGGTAATCCGCCTGGCGAAGCGCGACTAACAATCGCGCGCAGGTTGACAACCTGCCCCACATCTTTGAGCCGGTTTACCATCGGGCGGAGGTGCCTTCCACCACCCCGCGGAGCCACGTGGCTTCCTTGGCGAAGCGCAGCACGGTCAGCTCCATTTCTTCTTTTTCCGGCGCAACTTGGTTGTGGCCGTTGCGGCTCATTTCCTTCACCAGTTGCAGATTGCTGTAACGCGATTGGTTGTAGTCGGGTACTTTGCCGGCTCTGAGCTCCTGCTGGATCTCGTGGATTCCGGCTTCGAGGGTAGTCCGGCAATCGAACCCCAACCGGCTGTGGATCTTGTCGAAACTGACGCGGTAATCGCGCGCATCGTTATTGTTCACGTACTCAACGGTGAGTCCGGGTTCGAGCGATTGCATCACTTCGGCCAATTCCTGCAGCGTGTAGTTCATCTGGTTCGATCCGGCATTGAAGATCTCACCGCTCACCAGGTCGAGGGGCGCGGCGAGACAGGCGCGGAAGGCGCGCGAGATATCCAGGACGTGGATAAAAGGACGCCATTGCTTGCCGTTGAAGATGACGATCTTCTTGTCGACAGCGGCTTTGGCGGTGAGCAAATTCACCACCAGGTCGAAGCGCGGGCGGTAGGACCAGCCGTAAGCAGTGGCCAGACGGAGAATCACGGGATGGAAGTCGCGGCCCTTAGCCCCCAGCAGTACCTTTTCAGAATCGATTTTCGTAGCCGCGTATAGGGAGACGGGATTGAGCCAGGACCGTTCGTCCACCGTCTCCTCGGCCGCGCCATAGACGCTGCAAGTGGAGGCAAACAGCACACGCGACACGTTGGACGCGCGGCATACGTCGGCCAGCAGTCGAGTGGCGGCCAGGTTGGTTTCGAGCGTCTCCTCTTCGTTCACCGCGCAGGCCGGATCGCCGACGATGGCGCCCAGGTGAATGACGGCATCCACTCCCTTGACGGCCTTGACAACCGGCGTGATGTGACGGAAGTCGCCCTGGACCAGTTCGAAAGAAGGATGACCGTCGAGATCGCGAATGGCCTCGTCGCCGTAGATGAGCGAATCGAGGACGCGTACCTTGTAGCCTTCCTCGATCAGGTCGCGCACCAGCACGCTGCCGATGTAGCCGGCGCCGCCGACCACCAACACCTTGCGGATGGAGCGCAGCGCGGCAGTCCTATTGGACTCCACTGTGAAGCTCTTTTCGAAAGTGTCTTTGATCCAGCGTGTGGCAATGATTCCCATGACGCTGAAGAGATACGAGAGGAGAAAGACGCCGCGAGGGAGATTCGCGTCCGGACTCTGCAGCAGGTAGACCATACAAATGTAGGCTACGTACCCGAGCGACACGGCTTGCCAGACGGTCAGAGCTTTTTGCGGCAGTGGATAAAAGCGGGAACGGGTATAGACTCCGAAAGCGGCGAGTGTGGCCACCAGGGTGAGGGTTAGGATCGGCCCGTGGCTCCAGATGTAGCCCGCAAATTCCTGGACGATTTCCCGCGTAGAAGCGCTGGGAACGCCGGCGAGTTTCAGGAAGCAGCGAATTGCGGAGCCGGCGGTAAAGGCGGCGAATCCGGTGAAAGTGTCCATCAGAATTCTGGGCCCGATGGTCCGGAGGCGGCGGCTGGATAGTGTGTTCGACGAAATGAGACGCATAATTTCAGGTTTCCTAGGGCTCCACGGAGCTGATTACGGAACCGACCAATCTTGCGCGCTCCTTGCGCAGGCGGCGGATTGTTCTACGAAGGGTGAGCGCGCCGCAGGCGCCGGGGCGGACGGCCAGAAGCATGGCATCGGCGAGCGAATAACATGAGCGGGCGCTGGGAATCTCGTCCCATGCCGGGTAGGCGATGATGATGCTTTGATACTCGTTGGAAACTAATTTGTAGAGCCGTTCCAGGCCGCGGTGCAGGTTGCGCGGGGCCCTTTCTCCCGATCCCTCGGACCATGCGCCCGCGGGCAGCAGGTGCAGATTTTCGTAGCGGGTCGCGTGAATGCATTCCAGGCCGGCCTTTCCGGTGTGCGCCAGCAGTTCACGAAGTCCTGGAGTGCCCGGCGCGCCCAGGAATTTCGCCAGGCAAGGAACGCGGAGGTTGGCTTCGATCAGCAGGATCGGCGCTTTCGCCATCTGACTGATGGAGGAGGCGAAGAAGGCGATGAAGCGGCCGACGGGATCCTCTCCGCGAACCGGACAAATGCCGACAGAAAAACTCTCGCCGGGGCGTTTGGCCGAGAGAAGCTGATAAGCGAGATCGAGAAACTGCGGCTGGAAACGAAAGGTGATGTGCGGCTGCGAGCGGACAAGAAGACTCTGGGAGCCGGCCGTCTTGGGTTGCCGGACCAGCGAGCGTGAGAGTTGGAGCGAAGTGTTCGCCGTTCCCAACCCGCGGACCGGAGCCTTGCCGAAGAGCTGGGCTGCACGGTTTGCTTTCTCCAGGAACTGCAGACTAGTGGGCATGGCAGGCTCCCGGGGAAACGAAGACCTCAGGCAGGGGCAAATCCTGGAGCACTTGCCACACCGCGTCTTCGGTCACTTGTCGCTTGCCCTCCAGCCAGGCGCAGGACATGGCCTGATAGCAAAGCCTGTTGATCTTGAGCGGAACGCCGCCGGAGACAGAGCCGACGAGTGCGGCGGCGGATTCGGTAAAGACGGGGTGATCGGCGCCTGCGGTTAGCAGCCGGTGCTGGATGTACGGCGTCACCTGGTCTTCGGCGAGCGGCGGCAGTTGGCAGAAGGAGTGAACGCGTTGGCCCAGCGATTCCAGCTCCGGGGTGGCCAGTTGCGGAATCAGTGAAGGTGCACCGGCAAGAACGATCTGAAGCAATTTCGCTTCGGGTGTTTCCAAATTCAGGAGAGTCCGCAAGCTCTTGAGCGCGCCGGCGCCGGATTCGTGCGCATCGTCTGCGATCAGGATCACCGCGCGGCCCTCGGCGTGCCGAACTTGGAGCAGAGCTTCGAGCTGCCGCCAGTTCCGCAGGTACGAAGACGGATCCGCTTCCACCCGGAACCAATCGAGCAAAGTCTGGATCAGTTCGTTCCTATCGGCAACGGGGCAGTTCAGAAAGATCACATCGGCGCTCTCTTCGAGCTTGGAGCGCAAGTAGTAAAGTAGTGCGGTCTTGCCCACGCCAACTCCGCCGGCCATTACCGCGCATCCGCGGTTTTCGGTGACGCTGTAATAGAGCGAGGCAAGCGCTTCGCGATGCCCCGGCGCAAGGTACAGAAAACGCGGATCGGGCGCCAGAGTGAACGGATCCTCACGCAGGCCGAAGTGATCGAGAAACATCAGTCGTCGCTCCGGGACATGCTGGCGAGGACCGGCAGGCCGGACACCTCGGACAATTGCGGCGCGAACTGTACCGGCCGGTCAAGATGATCGGCAGTGAGCGCGGCGGCGGTGGAGATCAGCGCGGCGATCAACAGGCCGAGCAGGGCTATCAGGGAACGATGGCGGTCAGCTGGCAGCGCAGGTGGTGCGCCGCGCTCGACTACCGAAACGTTCAGGAATTTCTGGCGATCCAGGGCTTCGGCTATGCGCGCTTCTTCCTGGCGCTTCTGATAGAGCAGGTAATTCTCTTCGGCGATTTTCACGCGCCGGCGGAGATCCTCGTCGCGGGAGGTCAAACCGGCCAAAGTCTGTTGTTTGGAGCGATATTCGCGGTGGTGCGTAGCCACCGACAACTCCTTGGCCTTCAGCCCGGCGATGACGCTCGAGGTGCGCAGCAGTTCCGCTTCGATCGACTGCCGCACCGGGTTCAGGGTATCCACGCGGTCCACTACCTGCGGGTTCATTTCCTTATCGAGCGCGGCGCTGGTGTCGCGAATCTGGTGGTCGACGTCTTGCACCAGCCGGTAAGCGGGGTCGTATTTGCCGAGCAGTTCGGTGCGCTTGTTGTTCAGTTCCACCAGCAACGTCTTCAGATGTTCGATCAGCGGCTCGTTGCGGGAGCTGCGATTTTGCGAGTTGACCGTAGGCGAGAGCGCGGCCAACTGCCGCATCAGTTCTCTAGCGCGGTCCTCGGCATCGCGAATCTGGGCGTCGGTGTCTTCGATCACAGCCTCAACATCGTTGCCCCGCCGCAGCGCCGCCTCTTTCTGCATTTCCAGCAGCGACGATTGATTGTGCTGCTCGAAATCCTGCAGTTCCTTTTCCGCCTGCTTCAGTTCGGTCTGATAGTAGGCGGCCTGCTTGGTGAAGAACTCGGACGTCTCGCGATTGCGGTGGATGGCCATGTGCTTTTCCAGATACAAGTCGGAGATCCGGTTGACCACGTTGGCGGCCTGCGTTGGGTCTTTCGCCGCGTATTGAACAGAGATGAGCGTAGTTTTCCGCACGGGCGCGACCTTGAGATCCTTGTCCAATTGCCGCAGGAGCCGTTCCCTTTGCCGCGGCCAATTTTCCTCGGTGGGAGCGATGGGGCCGGCGAGACCCGCGTCGACGATTTGAGCCAGCGACTCGCGGCTCTTGAGCAGTTCCATTTCAGAGGAGACTTCTTCTTCGGTGACATCGGAGCGAACCGGCGTGGCAGTACTGCGGTCCGAAGTCAGGGGAACATCCACCCGGCTCCGCGTGATGAAGAGCCGCGCTTCCGCCCGGTACTTGGCCGGAAGCAGCAGGATGAAGACCGCGAGAAGAAAGGCAATCAGGGCCAGCGCGCCGAAGAACACCCGCTTTCTTCGTTTCAGTGCGGACCAGAGCCCGCCAATGGATTGCAAGCCTTCTTCGGGGCCGTGCCACGCGGTTGCCAGTGGGGCGAACTCGATGGTGGGGTGCTGGTTGCCGTTGTTGTCGTTGATTTCGTTCATGGCTAGAAATTCCAGGGGAGCGGATTGAAGTACATACCCAGATGGGACACGCTCATGAAGCGCTCCAATTTACCGATCGCGGACTTGGAAACGTAGATGGAATCGCTGGCCTGGAGCGCGATGTCCTCCTCGATCTTGCCGTTGCGCAGGATCTGCTTGAGGTCGACTTTTTTCACTTCAGCCATTTCAGGCGACACGCGACGGAACAGCAGGACCTCGGAGTCCCTGGCGCCTGGGTTGAAACCGCCGGCGATGGCGATTGCATCGCTAACGGTCATGTTGCCTCGCAGATCGAACTTGCCCGGATGCCCCACCTGGCCATTCACGATGAAATACGGCTTGGAGAACTCGGTGAGGGTGAGGTTGACAACTGGGTCGTGCAGCGTGCCCTTGCATTTCTGCAAGATCGCTTGCTTGGCCTCCTCCAATGTGAGACCGGCGACCTTGAGCTCGCCTGCGACCTCCAACGAGATGAAGCCGTCCGGCTGAACGGCTAAGGTTTGGTTGAATTCGGGTGTGAAACGGAACGCGACAGCGATTATGTCGGACGGTTGGAGCCGATAGCGTTCGTTGCGGGAGTGGAGTCCCGGTTTGGGCGCCGTAGTAATGGCTGCTGCGCTGGCAGCGGATTCCGGCACCAAGGACTGGCCTTGAGCGCTGAGACACAG
>DASQGY010000268.1:0-12356 GCA_035632375.1 Bryobacteraceae bacterium
GTCTACGGTCAGATCACCGGAAGAAGTGTCAGCATCCTGTTCGACTTGGGCAACGGCCAATACATCATCGGGTCCGGGGTGAGCAAGTCGGATATAAGGGCGTCGGACGGCGAATTGTCGTTTGCCGGCGGCGCGGCCGTTGGACCCTTCGGCGGCGACCAAGGCGATTGGGGATCGTTTCTCACCACCAGGCCGAGCGGCGGCACGACAACGTGCACCACAGTCAGCATTCTCGGCATCGAGGTATACCAGAGTTGCACGACAACTACGCCTTCGGCGAACTAACTGATCTTCGTTGACCGGCGGCGGGCGAACGCAAGTCGATCTTAGCCACTGCAAGCTAGGCTAAGATTGACTTTCCCCCGTGAGTCTCCAGGACCACATCATCCGCTTCATCCAGAACAACATCACTCTTCTGGTCGCCCTCACCATAGTCTTCATCATGGCCTCGGCCTGGATCGTCTTTGAGGCCCTCCGCAGCCACCGCAGCCGCAAGGAAGTATTCCGGCTCCGAAGAAAACTCAGCATGCTCGAAGCCGAACGGGCCACTCTGGTCCCCGATTTCAACGATCCCGTGATGCTCTCCCGCCGCTGGATCCGCGCCGGCCAAGCCGCCACCACCAGCGACGGCGGCTGCCTGGTATACGTCGAGAAGGTTTACCCGGCTATTCGATCCGTGGAACTCACCATCCGCGTGGACGGCGACGCCATCCTCCAGAATCACTCGCTCCATGTAGGCGATCGACTGGAAGCGCACGGAAAATACGGAACCTACATCCTCCGCCTCTACGCCGCCGAAGCTGTCCAGGCCAATTTGGCGATCGCGCTCCGCAGCCGCCACAAAGAATCCGAACCCGAACTTGGGACGGGATCAAACTTGTTGTGAGCAATTCCTCGAATTCGGGGACGCGCAGCGGCCCCTTCCTCGAATTCTTGTATTCGCGGGACACGCAGTGTCCGGCAGCGCTAGACTGAATTTTCATTCATGCACTTCAATCGAATCTCGGCATTCCTCCTGGGCGCCTGGCTCCTGGGCAGCCTTTTCATGGCTTTTGTCGCCACTCAAAACTTCGCTGCCGTCGATCGGGTCCTGAATTCCCCGCCCACCGAAGCGACCAAAATGATTCAAACGCTCGGCTCAGACAATGCTCGGCATCTCTTGCGTTACCTGGCGGGAGAGGAAAATCGGGGCTTTTTCGAGAGTTGGGAGTTGGCGCAACTCATCCTGGGACTCGCGCTCACAACACTGCTATTGTTTGCAGCGAAGAATCGGCTTCTTGCTTCACTCGCCGGCGCCATGCTGATTCTCACCGCCTTCCAGCACTGGCGAATCACTCCGGACCTGGTGGGCCTGGGCCGTTCCAACGAATTCCTGGCCCGCACCGCACAATCGCTCGCGCGCAGCCAGTTCGGCACGCTGCACGCAGCTTATGGAATTATCGAGGCCGCGAAACTGCTGTTCGCGCTGACCATCGCAGGCTTTCTATTTGCGGGACGCCGCCGGCGTTCGCGGCAGAGGGTCGAGGTCAATCCGGTCGATCACGCCAATCACAGCCATGTCAATCGGTGACTGAGGCCGCCCCACGCTGGTCATCGCGCTGAACCCCTCGGTGACCAGCAGAACCCGATCGCCCACGCCGGCATCCACCGAATCAAAAGCGATCACCGGATCCCCGCGATCGCCCCCATCCAAGTTCAGCGGCTGAACAACCAGCGCCTTCCGCCCCTGATGGCTCGAGTGCTTCTGCGTGGAAATCAGTTCCCCAATCACGCGCGCAATCAGCATCCCTAGGCCTTTTTCATATGGAGTTCGTCCACAATTCCTACGATGGTGAGATCCGTGGGGACCTCAGCCGGCAAAAACGGAAAACTGGATTCCTTCCCCCGGCACCAATAAATCAACTCATCCGCCCCAGCCCCAGCCGCATCCAACATCACCATCCGCTTCCCGGTAGGCTTCAAATCGGGCTTCAATGGCTGCACAATCAACAACCGCTGCCCCACAAGATTGGCGTCCTTGACAGTGGCAACCACGCGCCCAACTACTCTGCCGAGAAACATCGTCGCCCGCTTTCTGCCGCCTGCCGCCTGCAGCCTTCTGAATTCTGGCTTCTGGCTCCTGGATTCTACTTGTTCAGCGACACCGTATCCACAATCCCCACAATACTCGCATCCACCGGCTTATCCTTACACCCTTCCGCCATGCGCGCGGAACTTCCCGAAACCACGATCACCGTCTCTTTGGACCCCGCGCTCACGGTATCGACGGCGATGACATAGCCGCCCTCATCCTTGCCTTCGGGCGACACAGTCTTCACCACCAGCAGCTTGAAGCCTTCCAGACGCGGATCTTTGCGAGTGGCCACCACGGTGCCCGCCACGCGGCCGAGAATCATGAATGCCTACTTGCTGTTCGCCTTGCCGATCGGCAAGACGTCTTCCAGGCTCGGATGAGGCCGCGGGATCACGTGAACGGCGATCAGCTCGCCGACGCGACGGGCGGCAGCCGCTCCGGCATCGGTGGCGGCGCGCACGGCGGCGACATCTCCGCGCACCAGCGACGTCACATATCCGGAACCGATCTTCTCCCAGCCCACCACGTGTACATTGGCGGCCTTCACCATCGCGTCGGTGGCTTCGATCATCGCCACCAGCCCGCGGGTCTCGATCATTCCTAAGGCTTCACCCATTCGCCCTCCAGGTCTACATTACGCTAGCACGCCGCGTGCGCGCAAGGCTTCATCGATTAACGCTATCAATTCGTCGCGAGTTACTTCGAACTTCTCGCCTCCAGAATCGACATCTTCCGCCACCACCGGACAGCCCGGCTCCATCACATGCCGCGACTTCACTCCATACCGCGTGCGTGAATCAAACAGTTTATCAACCTCGTCCTTCGGCAGCACTTTCGGACCACCCAGCAATTCCGCCACCAGCGCGATGCGGGCGAAATGCTCCACCGTCTCCATTTTGAAGAATGCCTTGTAGACATCCTCGCCATAACACACCGACCCGTGGTTGCCCATCAGGATCGCATCGTATTTCGGGATATACGGCAGCATGCCTTCGGTGAGCGCGGGCGTCCCCGGCAATCCATAATCGGCCAGCGGAACGCAGCCCAGCCCGATGATCACCTCCGGCAGCAGCGCAAGATTCAACGGCCTGCCGGCGACCGCATAACCAGTGGCCACTGGCGGATGCGCATGAACTACGGAGCGAATATCCGGCCGCATCTGATAGATGGTCAGGTGCATGGCGATCTCCGACGTGCGCTCGCGCGAACCCTCCAGCTTGTTGCCTTCCAGATCGCAAATGATCAGGTCGTCCGGGGTCATCATCCCCTTGCTGATCCCGGTGCAGGTGCAAAGCACCTTCCGGTCGTCCAGCCGGATGCTGATGTTCCCGTCGTTGGCCGCCACCCAGCCCTTCTGAAACACCAGCTTGCCGACATCGACAATGTCCTGCCGATACTCTTTCTCCGTTTTCGCTATCATGGGGAATTTTCAATTGTAGCAAGATGGGCTGGATGCCTACTTGCGAACCGAAACGATCTGCTCCCCGTCGACGTAGCCGGTGTATTCCGTTCCTTTGGCGGCAGCCAGTTCCTTCGACTTTGGTCCTTTTCCGGTATCGAAGGGACGGCTGTCCGCAGTCTTGCCGGCGTGCTTGAGGGTGGCCCGAATATTCAGTTTTTGGCCATCCACCGCGTCGGCTTGCCCTAGCCGGAAGGTCATTTTTTTGCCCCACATGAGGATTTTCTTTCCCCACACGATCGACCCAGTGACCTTAGCGCCCTTGGCCACGATCGCGGTATCGCCAACCTTGAGATCGTCCCGCACAGTGAAGCTCATTGTTGAACCGCCTGAACCGTCCGAGGGAACATCGTCGTCGAGGGTGATATGTACCGGGGTGGCGTCGGTAACGGTGACGGACACAGTCTCGCTTACCCCGCCCACCGGAGAGGGCTTTGTCGTATCAGTCACGGGGTGCTTCTCTTCCGCAGTGCCGAAATGAACGATGCCGCTCCGTTGAACAACTAGGATGCCCGCGACCAATAATGCAACAATCGAACCGGCCGCGATCCATTTCCATCGTGACTTGGCTCCAGACTTCGGCGGAGCCCCACCGGCGCCCGGCAGCATTTCCACAGTCACCCTGATCTTCCGCGGCGTTTCCGGATTCCCGAGGCCATCCTTACAGAGATTGTAAAGGTGGACTCGCGCGCCATTTTTGACCTCGTGCACTCCTAAGTCCCGCAAACACTCCCGCCATTCGGTCTGCTCCAGCACCTCCGCGACATTGTGCGAGACCAGGATATGCCCCGCGTCGCCGCAATCCATGATCCGTTGCGCCGTGTTGATGCCGCCTCCCACAACGTCGACCTGTTCCATGATGTTCACGTGACGGTACACCGGGCCCATGTTGACGCCCATACGCACCGTGATCTCGGGATGATTTCGAAGAGCGCCTGCGATCTCCAGCGCGCACATCGCCGGCAAAATCGGGCTGCGGAAGAATACCAACGCCATCCCGTCGCCGGTAGGAATCGGGATCAATTGATCCGGGGACTGCGCCAGTATCGACCTCGATGCCTCCTTCACGATTCCTTGAAGCAAGCTCAATCGCGCCGTCTGCTGTTCGATAGAGTGTTCCGTCGAGCGCACAATGTCCACGAAGAGCACTGACCCCATTTCGGTGTCGTGAGATATCGATTCAGCGCTCATGTGCCAACTGCAGGAGGATTCGATCATACCACCGCGCGCAAAATTGCATGCATCCAAACCGCGCTGCCATGCGTATCGTCTTATAAGAATCTATGACCGCCCTCCTCCGCTCCGCACTCAAAGACTGGCGCTTCGCTTCCATGGTGATCCTGACCCTCACCGTCTGCATCAGCGCCAACACCGCACTGTTCACCATCGTCAATTCAGTCCTGCTGGAACCGCTCCCGGTCCCTGAAGCCAACCGCATCCTGGTGATGGCCAACGCCTACCCCAAAGCGGGCCTCGGCAAAGCGCAATTCAGTGGCGTAGCCGACTATTACGACCGCCTCCGCGACGTCAAGGTATTCGAAGAACAAGCCTTGTTTAATTTGGGCGCGCAGACCATCGACGACAACGGCTCTCCGGAACGCATCCCCGGTATGGCCGCCACGCCATCATTGTTCCGCCTGCTGCGCGTCCCCCCGGAGCTCGGCCGCACGTTCATCGACGACGAAGGCGAGCTCGGCGCAAATCAGAAAGTGATTCTCAGCCATGGACTCTGGCAGCGCCTGTTCGCCGGCGACCGTGCCGCCCTGGGCCGCGAGCTGCGTCTCAACGGCCGCCCCTTCACCATAGTCGGCGTGATGCCGCAAAACTTCCTCTTCGTCGATCCTACCGTCCGCTTTTGGGTTCCGCTCGCCTTCCCGCCCCAGCAAAAACAAGCGCGCCATTCCAACAACTGGTACAACATCGGACGCCTGAAGCCGGGCGCAACCGTGGCCCAGGCGCAAGCGCAGGTGGACGCCATCAACGCCGCCAACATGCAGCGGTTTCCGCAATGGAAAGAAGCGCTCACCAACGCCGGATTCCACACCGAGGTCCAACCCTTGCAGAATCTCCTGGTTAAGGATGTGCAAGGAACCCTCTACCTGCTCTGGGGCGGCGCGGCGTTTGTGTTGCTGATCGGCGCGGTCAACATCGCCAATCTGGCGCTCGCCCGAGCCACGCAACGCATGAAAGAATTCGCCACCCGGCTGGCTCTGGGCGCAAGCCACTCCCGCATTGCCGGGCAACTGATTGCCGAAAATGTCTTGATCGCACTCACCGGAGGCATCGCGGGTCTCGCCCTCGGCGCAAATATCCTGAAAGCGCTCGGCAAGATCGGACTAGATCGCTTTCCCCGCGCCGACGAAGTCCACGTGGGCGTCACCGTGATCCTTTTCTCCTTGTCGGTCGCCATCGTCGCCGGCATCGCCATTGCCGTGGTACCGCTGGCCCGCATCTTCCGGGCCGACCTCACCACCGCTCTCCGCGAAAACAGCCGCACCGGAACCAGCGGTAGGCAATCCCGCTTCGCACGCCAGGCCCTGGTCGTCGGCCAAATTGCGTTTGCATTTGTACTTCTGGCCGGCGCCGGATTGCTGCTGGCCAGTTTCCGTTGGCTCATGAACGTCGATCCTGGATTCCGTACCGAAGGCGTCCTAACCGCCTCCACCGCCGCGCCCCCAGCCCGCTACGCAGGCGCCGCCGAATTGCGCACGTTGGTCGATCGCTCGCTCGACGCCATTCGCCTCCTGCCCGGCGTCATCGCCGCTGGCGCCACTACGTCGATTCCATTCAGCGGTAATCAAAGCGATAGCGTGATCATCGCCGAGACCTACGTCATGAAGCCGGGCGAGTCGATGATCTCGCCGCTCCAGTTGATCGCGACACCGGGCTACATGGAAGCCATGGGCATGGCTTTGGTCCGCGGCCGCTACTTCGACCAGCACGATACCGAAAGCTCGCCCCGCGTCGTGATGGTGGATGAGCGTCTGGCGCGCAAGTTCTGGTCCGGCCGCGACCCCATCGGCCAGCGAATGTTCCTGCCAGCCGGCCCGGACGAGACCCGGCCGAATGAACACACGCAGTGGTTGAAGGTGGTCGGCGTCGTCCGCTCAGCCCGCCTCAGCGACATCACCGGCGGCGGCAACAGCGCCGGAGCCTACTACTTCCCCTTCGCTCAAACACCCCAGCGTGGCTACACGTTCGCCGTGCGCACTGCCTCCGATGCTTCAGCCGCCGCAGTTGCCGTGCGCGGCGCGATAGCCGGAGTCGATCCAACACTCGCCCTGTTCGACGTCAAAACGATGGACGAGCGAAAGCAATTATCGCTCGCCTCGGAGAGAACTTCGATGTCCCTGGCGTTAGCCTTCGCCGCCTTGGCCCTGTTCCTTTCAGCAGTCGGAATCTACAGCGTTCTGTCCTATCTGCTCGGCCAGCGCCGCCGCGAAATCGGCATCCGCCTGGCCGTGGGTGCAAGCCCGGCCGGAATCTTCAAGCTTTTCATTCGCGAAGGCGCCATTCTGATCGCCATCGGCCTGGCCCTAGGATTCGCCGGCTCCATCGCCCTGCGCCGGACCATCGAAAACCAAATCTATGGCGTCCAGCCTCTGGACCCACGAGTGATCGGATTGGTCACCATAGTCCTAGGCGCAATCGCCCTAGCCGCCTGCCTCCGCCCAGCCCGCGAAGCAATGAGGGTCGACCCGGTAGTGGTCCTCAACGAGCAATAACTGAGAAGGAAACGCGGCCCGTTACTCGTTGCGAAGAGCGCTCATCGGATCCACATCTGCCGCCCGGCGCGCCGGAATGTAGCAAGCCAAAAGGGCAGCGCAGATCAACAACAGCGGGACGGCGATGAAGGTCGCTGGATCGCTCGCTCGAACTTCAAATAACAAGTGCGAGAAACTCGACACCACTCTGGTTAGGACTGACGCCGCCACGGCCCCGATCGCGACGCCCGTAACCGCGAGCCTGACACCCTGCCCAATTACCATTCGCAGGACGTCCCGCCTCATTGCTCCGAGCGCCATGCGAATCCCGAGTTCTCGCACGCGCTGGGTCATCGAGTAGGAAATGACCCCGTAGATTCCAACGAACGCGAGCAGCAGCGCCACCGCCGCAAACACCACCAGCAGAAGCATCGAAAACCGTTGCCGTCCCATCGACTCCGCAACCAGTTCTTGCATCGAGTGGATGTTGTAGACGGGTTGGTCGCTACCTGCTCCGTAAACCGCGTTCTTGATGGCGGGCATCACCGCCCCGGCCTCGATCGATGTGCGTACGGCCAGCGCCACCTCCCCGCGGAACAGTGGCACTAACTGATCCGGAAGCTGGTAAAAGGAGTAGTAGATCTGCGGTTTCTCGCCCACCGATCCATCCATCCCATAGTGCTTAACGTGTCCTACCACGCCCACAACTCGAACTGCGACATTCCGCTCCGCGCCCCAATGGGGAAATGTTATGGTTCGACCCACTGCGTCCCCACGCGGAAAATACGTGCGCTCCAGCAGACTATCGATCAGCGCGACCCGCTCGGACTGAACGTCATCCGTTCGGGCAAGAAAGCGCCCGCGAAGAAGCGGTATTTTCATTGTGCTGACGTAATCGGGACCGGTCGGATAATAGATTGCCCGCGGAATCTCCGCCATGGACGCGGGCTGCTCGGAGCCAACCCAGAAGGGGCCTTCGTTCGCCCCTTGGCCCATCGGCACCAGCGCAGTAATATCAGCCGCCTCCACGCCCGGAATCTGGCGGATGCGCGCCACCAACTGCTGGTACGCATTTCTTACTCTTTCCGGCTTATTCGTCACCGCAGGTGAAAGTCCCACTTGAAACGTGATGACATGCTGCGCATCGAAACCGGGATTCACCGCCAACAAATTGCGGATGGTTCGAAAAAGCAAACTGCCGCCCGTCAGCAACACCAGAGCCAGCGCCACCTGCACAACGACAAGAACGCTTTGAGTCCGATGCTGGCCGGTCGCTGTAACGCGGCCCCCTTGCTTGAGCCCCGCTGGCAGGTCCGTCTTCGAACTCTTCAGCGCCGGCAGCAGGCCGAACACAATTCCAACCACTGTCGAAATGCCAAACGCATACAACAGAACCGAAGCACTCACTCCGATATTGTCGACGCGCGGCACGCTTCCGGGCGCCGGCGCGAGCACTGCGTCGAGACCCCATCTTGCAATGGCCAACCCCATCACGCCGCCGATAACCGAAAGCAGCACGCTTTCGGTGACCAACTGCCGCACGATTTGCATCCGGCTTGCTCCCAGGGCCAGTCGAACGGCAAACTCCTGCGTGCGGGAGGCCGACCGCGCCAGCAAAAGATTGGCAAAGTTCGCGCAGGCAATCAGCAGCACCAACCCGACAGCGCCCAGCAGCAACAGAATGGTTCCGCTTACGTCCCCAATCAGGAATTGCTTAAGCGGCTCCATGAAGATCCCCTGGCCCCGTTCCGTGGCGGGATTCAGCCGAACAACGTTCTCTTGGACCACACTCATCTCCGCTCGCGCCTCACCAATGCTCACCGCTGGGCGCAGGCGGGCGATGGAGAGTATGTCGTGGACCGTACGATCGGTACGATAGAGTGGATCGCCGCGCCCGATCGCCGTATAAACATCCGCCTGCTGTTCTCCAAAACGAAATCCTGGTGGGAGAACGCCGACGATGGTATAGGCGGCACCGCTCAGAGTGACCGTTTTCCCAATCGCCGCCGGGCTGCCGGCAAACCGGTCGTGCCATAAACGATTGCCGATCACCACTGCCGGCATTCCGCCCCTACGGTCTTCCGCCGCCGATATTTCACGCCCGAGAGCCGGTTTCACGCCCAGTGTGCTGAAGAAATTTGAAGAGACTTCCTTCGCGTCGACGTGTTCCGGCGCGCCGGGACTGGACAGATCGAAGCTCTGGCGCGTAAACGCAGCGATTTGCTCGAAGGATCGCGAACTTCGCTGCCAATCGAGGAAGTCGGGATACGAAAGATTCGTCGGGTACTTCAGCGCCCGATTGAAGAGCGCCACCACCGCCAACCGGTCAGGATCGGGATAGGGCAGCGGCGCAAGCACGACGCCTTCCAACACACTGAAGATTGCCGTATTTGCTCCGATTCACCAACGCCAGAGTCAGGATCGCCGCGGCCGCAAACCCCGGGCTCTTTCGCAGGGTGCGCCAAGCGTAACCAAGGTCTCGCATCAAGCAAACTCGAAACCTCAGCATAAACGACAAATGCCATACCCTGTCAACGCATCCGAAATCGAGCCTCGCCCCCTCGATCAGCCGATGTGGGGCAGGTTGATAACTTGCAGCGGGTTGGTAACCCGGTTGGCGAAGCGCGATTGATAATCGCGCGCAGGTTGGCAACCTGCCCCATAGGCTGATGATCGGTAGCCAACGCAACGAGTTCCTTCCTCATTCACTCCCAGGACCGATTTCGGCTAGTCAGCCCAGCCCCAGGCGCGGGTGGAACCGGGCCGCCAACACCAGGACAATCAACGACAAAACACTGACGGCCGTGCCCCAACGGAAGGAAGCGGGCTCGTAACGGAATCGCACTTGATGAGCGCCTTTCTCGAGCAGCACGCCGCGGAAGAGATAGTTGACAGTCAAAATCGGCACTTCGCTGCCGTCCACGTCGGCCCGCCAGCCGGGGTAATCCGTGTCGTTGAGTGTGAGCAAACCAGGCTGGTCGAGTTTGGCCTCGATATCCACTTCCCGCGATTCCTGGCGCGCGATATAAGCGGCAGTGGCTTTCCGTGGCGGCATCCCGTTTATTTGGTCTATCTTCCGCGCGCTATCCGAGCTGATTGTGGAAAGAGCCACGACGGCTCGCTGGAATATGTCGTGGGCGGGATCAAGCAGGCGCTTGAGGCTATCGTCATCCATCAACTCCGTTTCCACTCCATAAAACACCGCCGCGCGGGGCAGGATCGCCGGGTATTCGTAGATCTGCACTTCGTGGTTGTAGACGAGGTTAAAAACCGGGTCGGCAAACTGGAGATCCCCCCTGCCGCTCGCAAAGGGCGTATCTGTAATTAAGTACCGCACCGAAGACAACTGGAGCATCCGCCTGGCGCTGGGAGAACTGAAGGAATAATCGAGGTTCATGCCGGTAAAGCGATCGAACAGATCCTTGCCGGGACCCTGCGGGGGGAAAAAGGCCCGCACAAAGGGAAGGTACCTCTTGTCGTACATTGCATCCAAGTCTCGAATATCCGAGAGTCCGAAGACACCAGGCCAATTTGGAGTCAGAACTCCATTGCGAGCAAAAATACGAAACGTCCTTGCGTCCTTCTGCTGCAGCCAGGTAATGTAAGGAGCTCTTGAAAATGCGTTGACGCTCTTGTCGGGTTGTTCGCTGTATTTATAAAACATTGGATAGATGAAGATTAGAAACAACTCGCCGGCCAGACAGACCATCAAGGCCGGGCCTGCGAACAACGTCTTATCGCGTACCGCGCCGGCAGAAGCCCCCTCGGAACGGTGGCCGGCAGCGGCGAGCACAATGGCGGCGGCCACCACGAGTACCACCAGTCCGGTAGTAGTCGATCCGAAAAACATCCATGCATTGGGCCGGTCCGCGGCATAGGGGAGAAAGGCAACATAGCCGCAGACAAACATCGTTAAAACGATTGCAATCGCTACCGCCGCGGTCTTCGCGTGCAACTTCCTGCCGATAACGTGCGAAAGACCGATCCCGCACAAGACGGCCACGCCGAAACCGATCAACGGCTCTAAGTACTTGTAGAATACGATCATTCGAAACAAGGGCAGGTAGCCGATCCATTGCACCAGCGATATCCCATATCGCTTCAGGATCATGAGCACAACCGCGACCGCGAAAAATGGGACCAGGTCCGCCGAGACAGTAGCCTGTCTGGAGCGCCACTCACGTATCCATGTTGCGACGGCCAGCACTGCAAGCATCGTTGCCGTCATTCCGAAATAGCCGTAGACTCCGTTTCCACCACCCAGCGGGCCTGCGGCCAGCGGAACAAGATATCCGAAAAGATCGCGGCGATGAATGACAATATCCAGACCGGGCGTAAAAGGGCCGGCATGGGCATTGAAGGAGCGCGATAAGTATTCCAGGAAGGGCAGCAGAAGCAGGGCCGCCCCTCCAAATCCAATTATGTTAACGAGGGCCAGGCGGCCGATCTGCTTCAGAAACCCGGCACCGTGAGGGGCATCGGTCGCAATACGATACAAGTAATATGCATAGCCGAAGACAAGGGCCAGAAAAGTAGATTCTGGGGACCCTCCGTTTATCGAGAGGAACACCGTCAAGAACACAGGATCAGCACCCGAGCGTCAAACCGCCGGTGTAATAACTCGAACGAATAAAACAAAGCCGGTATCATCATCTCAACGCTGAGGTGAAACATATTCAGGTACAGGATGAAGTAGCCCGTGAACATGCAGGCCGCCCCGCCGGCGAGGGCCGCGAGATGCGGCACAAAGAGCCGCAGAAATAAGTAAGTGAAGATCCCGGCAATCAGTAGGCGTGCGGCCAGAAAAAAAGCCATCGCAGTTGGGGTTGGATTGAGCGACAGCAGGACCGTGAGAGGATGAAAAGCCTGAGGTTGCATCGCCGCCGCGAAAGGCTCCCCATACCCGCTGTAGGGATTCCAAAGCGGGAACGTTTTTTCCCCTACATATATCCGTCTCATGACCTGAAGTAGAGGCTCGAAATACCACGCGGCAGCGCTCGGATCGGCAGTTCGTGCAAGCTTGAGCGGCGGTGCATCGGATGCCGCGCCTCCGGATAGAATACTGGGCGCCCCTCGCGCGCTGAGTAGAAGTGTCTTGTTCCCCCAAAGGAACGGGAAA
>DASQGY010000269.1:0-25523 GCA_035632375.1 Bryobacteraceae bacterium
GACGGATTTTGCGGCGCCTTCGACATCGGCATTGAAACGGATTTCCGATGGCCGCGCCGCGCAGTTTTGGGACAAGGATCGGCTGATTTCGCATTCCATGGGGGAGCATGACCGGCATAGCATCGTATGGGATTATGTCGCTGTGTATCCGGCGGGCGCGGTGTGGGGAGACGGTCCGCCGGAAGCGCTTTATCACGGGAATCCGGTGGTGAAGGTTACGGAACCAGCTCGGGCGGCGCTGGCGCAGGCTTTGCAGGGGAAGAATTAAACGCAGCGTCATAAGTATCTGCGCATGACAAGCATCGCAAACCCGAACAGGCCGACGGGGGCGTCGGCCGCGGACCAGTGGGTCCGCCCTGGGGTCCGCCCCACAATTCGATCCCTACGGGTCGTACAATCTTGGGCATTTGTTTTAGCAACGTCGTGTGAGGCCATTCGGAGCGGCGCCGCTGAGGCTCTGAACGTTAATGGGCGGCGGGCCTCAGCTTTTGATTCGTGTCGCGGATGGCGTACGCGAGCCAGCCCATCTCGGGTCCGTTTTGACAAGCTGCTTGCAGGAGTTCGAGCGCTTTCAGGCGCGTCTCCAGAGCCCCGCGGTTCGACGCATCGGCAGCTAACGCGATCGAGGTTAGATGCAGCGCCTCTACCGGCTTCCCGTTTTGAATCCGTTCCTGAGCCAATTTGACGATCCCATCCGGCCCGCCGGCTAAGCGGACCACATCGCCATACACGGCTGTCACCGGAGTCTCGTACATCGTCTCCGGTTTCTTATCAAACCAGCCGACGTATCCCTGGTAGATTCCCCGCACCGACCAACTCACGCGGCCGCCGGCGTCGCCCACTCCGAACTCCGGCGGCAGATGGATTTCGTTCATCAGCGTATATACGTCCCTGCCTGCGTTCATTCCCTTGACGGTGGCGTCGTGAACATATTGGATCGCGTCGCGATATTTGGTGAGACGCCGCGTTATCTCGGCGTTTCCGTGCACTGCCAATCCGTGACTGGGCAGCAGGACATCCGGCTTCAGGGCCAAGATCCTGTTCATGGAACCGATATAGTCCAGCGCCCACCGCGGTTCGGTTCCGCGCAGTGTGTAGAGGGAGGGGAACGGATCTGGAATGTCGTTGCCGAAGAAGCCATAATTGTCGCCGGTGAAGGCTGCTTTGAACTGCGGAATCCAGACCGTCAAGTGATCGGGGGTTTCGCCGGGGGTATGGTAGAGCTCGAACTTTACGCCGCCGACCATGAACTCATATTTGTCGTCGAAGAAAATATCCGCGAGTTGTGTGGCGCCGAAGTTGCCTGCCCACTGTGCGTCCTTTGGATAGGGATGGCCGAACTGCGCCTCGTTACGAGTTGCATAGAAATTGTTCAAGCGTCGCTCGTAATTGCGAAACTCTATTTGCTCCCGTTGCGCGACGATGTGCGTACCCGTTTCTTTCCAATGCGAAATGCCGCCGGTGTGGTCGAAATGAGCATGGGTCAGGACGATGTAGCGGACCGGGGCCTTGCTGATGGCTTTCAGCGCTTCGGCGTGGAGGGGACCAACGGACGGATTGGAGGTATCGACCACGACGTTGCCGCCGGGGGTTAGGATCAAGAACGTGTGGCTACCGCCGGGCCCCATCACTTCGTAGATGGAATCGTCGATCTTGACAACATCGGGCTTATCTTTGGGCGGCTGAGCAAATGCTGTGGACGCAATCAAGAGAGTCGCGAAAACACGGGCTTTGAGACGCATATCGTATCCGTCTACCTCTTCACCTTGAGGCATGTTACAAGCGATTCCGGCGCTGCATCTTGGACGATTTGGTCAACATTGGGATGTAAGTAACTCTTCCCCCTCATGTCAACGTACCCCGGTTGCCATCCTTTCTGAATCGGGAGAGAATTGAGTTTATGAGAAAACTACTTGCGTTTTGCATGATAGCGGGGCCACTTCTGGCAGCAGAAGGTGGGGCCATGAACGACGCCGAGCGCTCGTTCCTGGTGGAGCAGATGGAGAAATCGAAGAAGGATTTCCTGGCCAGCATCGACGGGGTGACGGCGGAGCAGTGGAAATTCAAGCCGGCGCCGAACGTGTGGTCGGTGGCGGAGTGCGCTGAACATATTGTTCTGGCCGAGGGGTATCTGTTCGGGGCGTCGCAGGGCATCCTGAAGACGGAGGCGGTGGCGCGTCCGGCGACATCCACATTGGAAAACGATCAGAAGCTGGCGGTGATGATCGAAGATCGCAGCCACAAGGCGACTGCGCCGGAGCCCATTGTGCCGAGCGGGAAGTTTGCGACACCGGAGGACGCGGCGAAAGCGTTCACGGCGGCGCGCGACAAGAGTCTCGAGTACGCAAAGACCACAACCGACGACTTGCGTGTACACGTGGCCAAGGGGCCGGTTGGGCCGATGGACGCTTATCAGATGCTGTTGCTGATGGCGACGCATACGGGGCGGCATACGGCGCAGATTCGGGAGGTGCAGGGGAATCCGGGTTATCCGAAAGCTACGGCGCGAGTGGAAGTGGTGGTCGCGCCGTAATTAGCCGCCGATGAACGCCGATTAACGCCGATATCATCCGGGGAAGCCCGGCAGTGTGCGGAGCTCGCGGATGTGGGCGGCGTGCGTTTCGGCATGGTGTGCGTTGCCGGTTAGCCACTGGTAGCAGTCTAGCGGGCCGAGGACTGGGTGCGTAGAGAAATGGCTGCGCAGGTCGTCTGTGGTGGTGCGCGCATATTCCAGACTGCGCTCGCGGGCGGCCAGGAAGGCTGAGACGGCATCGCTCAGAGTGGCGAAGCGGCCGCTGGGCTGCATTGCTTCGGGGGCGCGGTTTGCGCCGCGCGGGATGGGATTGGCGCGGATTCTCGCTTCCCGCTCGCGGCGTTGCTCTTCCGATTCCGGTTGCGCCGGCGTTTTGAGACTGCGTTCGATCAGGGCGATCAGAGCGTCGTCGGAAACAGCGAGATGCTCCACGTATTCAAAGATGGACCAACGTTCGGGCGCAGGTTTCCAGCGGGACTGCGCATCGCTGACACCTGCGACGGCGTCAAGTAGGGTCTGGCGGGTTTTGGTGAGTGAATCGAGCGCGCGCTGGCGTTCCTTGTCGGTTAGCATCGGAACTATGTTACAACGGACCAGATTTCGCCGAGTGCGCGGCGAAAATTGCCGCCGAGTATGAGTTCGATATTCTCGCGCGAGTACTTGCGGCGAACCAGGCCTTCGGTGAGATCGTAGATTTTCTTGGCGTAGTCGATCCCATCCAAGTCGTTTTTCTTTTTGGGGCGGATGCGCACGTCGCGGCCGTCGAGATCGACGTCGCTGCCTAGGCCGACGTGCTCGACGCCGGCGAGTTGGGCCACGTGATCGATGTGGTCGAGGACATCCTCGATCGTGGTTTTTCCCCCGGAGCGAACGAAGTAACGGACCATGGTGATGCCGATTACGCCGCCCTTGGAAGCCACGCGCTTGATCGCTTCATCGGTCTTGCAGCGCGCGCTTCCCGGAACCAACGCACGGCAATTGGAATGGGTGATCAACACCGGTTTGCGGGAAGCTTCCACCGCGTCGAGCGTGGTGCGGTCGGCGCAATGCGAAACGTCGATGGCCATGCCCAGCGTATTCATTCGATCGACGATCTGCGCGCCATAGGCGGTGAGTCCGTCCCCAGGGTCGCCCGATCCGCCGCCGATCCGGTTGCGGCTATAGGTGAGCTGCGAAACACGCTGGCCGAGCGAGTAAAAGCGATCGACATCGTCCACCGTGCGGAAGTGGCTGGAGTTTTGCTGGCCGATCAGAATACCGATCTTGCCGGCGGCTTTGGCGCGTTCCAGGTCGGAGGCGCAGTCGATGCGGAGGAAGTCATCCGGATGGGCGGCGATGAAGGCGTTCCAATTAGTGATATCGCGCAGGGAGCTGGAGTAGACGTCACCCTCGGTGTAGCCGACGGCGGGATGGAAGATGGTGATCCCGGAATCCTTGAGCTTCTGAAAATCGGCGGCCTGAAAACGTCCCGGCTGGCCGCGCCAGGCCGAAAGCTTGGCGTAGTCGAGGGTCAGCAGGCCGAGCATGTCGATGACAGTGGAGGTGCGGACGAGGTCGAGTGTGAGGGCGGAGTACACCACATCGCTTTGCGCGAATAACGCAAAGCGTCCCCGATTGAGCAGCGGTGCGCCGAGTGACAGCACAGCGCCTCTCAAGAGAGTACGGCGTGAAATCACAGCTTTACTACCGGAAGCGATGAGTATAACACGGCTGCCGAAGCGACGCTGTGAAAAACTCAACTGTAGTTGGAGATACTCATACAAGGTCTTTGAACCAGAGATGCTCTGTTCACTGTGTTCTGGGGGTGCGTGATGGTTAGGCCGTAACAGTTACGCCCACGGCGACACCCTTGCCCTTGGCTTCCGCGACGAAGCGGCTTCCAGGTCCGAAGGGAGTTCGAGGGTGATGGTCATGGATTTGGTTCTTGTTGGAAGCCCTAGATCTCGATTCTACGCGGGGCGCCGATAGATGTCACTGCTGGTGGTATTTCGCGATGAAGCTAGTGGTAAGTTGCAGAAGTTCGCGTTGCAAACAAACCGGGGACAGTCAGCCTGTTTCCGCGCAGACGATGCGTTGACGACAGAAGAATTCTTGTCGCGCGAAACAGGTAGACTGTCCCCGGTTTGTCTGCACGCGAACTTCTGCAACTTGGCACTAGTGACCCTTCAGACACGCGGCTATGTCTTTTTCGGTGACTGCGCCTTCCTTGATTACCTTCCAATATGGTTCGGTGATGTCAACCGTGGTCGCACCGGGACCGCTGCAAGTGCCACCGTCGAGAACCAGGTCGACGCGGCCATCCATCGTTCCGAAGACTTCGATACCGCTGCGGCAGGTGGGCTGGCCGCTGAGGTTGGCGCTGGTGGCGATCAACGGTTGATCCAGCCAGTCGAGCAGAGCTTGCGCCGCGCGCGAGCGGGATTGCCGCACTGCCAGACGTCCGGTGTTGCCGGTGACTTTCAAGGGCACCTTCGCCGACGCCGGAACGATAATGGTAAGTGGGCCCGGCCAGAAATGGCGGGCCAGCAGATTGAATCGCGCCGATAGCTCCTTGGCCAGTTCCTCGGCCATAAAGACGCCGCTGATCAACAGCGGGAGGGACCGGTGGATCTCGCGGCCCTTGGCTGCAAACACCCGCCCCACCGCATTGAGATTCAATGGATCGGCCACCAGCATGTACAGCGCTTCGGTAGGGATAGCGACCACGTCGCCGCGGCGCACGTGTGCGGCGGCGCGCTCGATTGCCTCGGGCTCCGGTTGATTCGGATCGATCTCGATTAGGTCAGTCGCCAATTTTAGTCCCGCGGCCCGATGGCTTCGGCCACTTCAATCGCCATGGAATAGCGCCCAAACGGAGCGCTCAGTTGCACGCCTTCCACCAAGTGTCGCACGCGCTGCACCATCTCTTGGGCGATGGCCACGCCTTCGCGCCTTGCCTCCTCCGCATTATCCACGCCGCGCATCCGCTCCATCAGTTGTTCGGGAACGGGCACACGCAGCTCATTCACCATGAATTCCGCATTGCGATAACTGGTGAGAGGCCAGATTCCGCAGATCACCGGCAGCTTCAAGTGCTCGATGCGTTTCAGGAATTGCTCCAGCAGATCCAGGTCGAACACCGGCTGGGTCACGATGTATTCGGCGCCGGCCTGCGCTTTCCACTCCATCCGCCGGATTTCCTCCTCCATGTTCAGAGCGCCGGGATTAGCGCCGACGCCGAGCAGCAGCGCGGTCTGCGAGCCCATGGGATTGCCGCCGATGTCCAGCCCGTGATTTAGATTGTTGACGATATTGGTGAGGCCGATCGCGTCCACGTCGAAGACCGCCGTGGCTTCCGGATTGGTACCCATGCGCGGAGGATCGCCGGTGATGCAGATCAGATTGCGTATGCCAACGGTGTGCGCGCCGAGTAGCTCGGACTGGATGCTCAGAATATTCCGGTCGCGGCAGCAGAAATGCAGGACCGCTTCGATGCCGGCCTGTTGCTGGATCAACTGGCAGGTCACCTGAGCGCTCATGCGGGCGCTGGCGCGAGGGCCGTCGGGAACGTTGATGCAGTCGATGCCACGCGCCGCGCACTGCTTTGCGCCCTCGATCTCCTTGGATGCGTCGACCCCGCGTGGTGGCAGGATCTCGACGAACGACACGAAAGTGCCAGCCGCTATTTTTGCCCCCAGCTTGCTCTTTTCGCCCACCGGGATCTTGGCCATGGCTCTGGCCTTTACCACGGGCTCTTCCACGGTGGCGGTGAGCTTGGCGGTCTGCGGTTGCAGTGAACGGGCTTCCGAATGAATAAGCTTGATATGCTCGGCGGTGGTGCCGCAACATCCGCCGATAATTTTGACGCCCGCCCACAGGAATCGACGGGCGTACTGCGCCATGTACTCGGGCGAGCACAAGTAAATCTTGCGGCCCTCGACGACGGCGGGGAGTCCGGCGTTGGGCATCGCGCTCATCGGCTTGCTGGAATAACGCATCATCTGTTCGATGGTTTCGAGCGTTGCTTTGGGTCCGACGGAGCAGTTTAGTCCGATCACGTCGGCCGGCCACTCATCCAGCTTATGCGTGTAAGTCTCCGGCGTAGTGCCGTCGCGCATGTTGCCGTTGTCGTCGATGGTGACCTGCGCGACGATCACCATGTCTTTGCCGGTGACCTCGCGTGCGGCGAAGATGGCCTCGCGCAGCTCGTTCAGGTCGTAGAAGGTTTCCAGGACGAGCAAGTCCACACCGGCGTCCACTAATGCCTGCGCCTGTTCGCGGAAAATCTCGCGCGCTTCGTCGAAGGACATCGAGCCCAGCGGCTCGATTCGAACACCCAGCGGGCCGATGGCGCCCGCGACGTAGGCGCTGTCGCCGGCGGCCTCTCGCGCGATCCGAACACCGGCCTGATTGATAGCCTTGAGTTTTTCGGCGAGTCCGAATGCCGCCAGCCGCGTGCGGTTCGCGCCGAAAGTGTTGGTCTCGAGAATCTCCGCGCCGGCTTTGACGTATTCCTGGTGCGTCTCCTTCACCAGCGCCGGCGTCGTGAGATTGAGTTCGTCGAAGCAGCGGTTGATGAACACGCCTTTCGAGTAGAGCACCGTGCCCATGGCGCCATCGGCCACCATGACGCGGCGCAGCAGTTGCTCGCGAAACTCCTTCGGCTTGGATTGGTTACTAGGTGGCAAGGTCGCGATCATTTCCCGTTACCTTTGGATGACCCGGAAATAATTGCTAGACCGGCCGCTCTGGACGACGCGGCACATGCTGCGGCCGCACTCGCGCTCCCGCGAAGCGGCCCGGGCCGAATAGGCAATACACGGTTATTGTACCGCATCGAGGGAAGCGGAGTGAAATCATTGTCGGACACGATTTCTGCGAACGTGGGTTCAGGATTCCGACGACAGGATGGAACCACGAACTGGAAGAATGGTTATCGGCTAACCGGGTGGAGATCTCCGCGAAGATCGACGATGGGCACGCCTCCGAAATGCGCGAGGTGTTAATGGATGCGGATCAGGTCCGTGCCTGGATGGCAGAGAAGAAGCGCATTTGGCGGCTTGAACGGGGCCGCGGATGAAGTAGCTTCCGGGTGGCGATCAATGCCCGTCCGAGGACCAGTGCGGATGGTCCTTTACCAACTTGATGACACCGTAAGTTGCTCCGACTGCGTGCAGGTCGGTGTTGCCGGCGCCGGTTCGGGGCAGGCTCGTTATGGTGGTGAGGCTGCCGTCTCCGGCGGCGATTGTCAGGTCGCCCTGCCAGGTGATAGTCATGTCGACGGCAAGCCGCTCGGTGTGACGAGTCGCCAAGACCGGTTCAAACGCGATTGCGTAACCCTGAACCATTTGTTCGGCGGCGGCCTTGGATGCGGCAAGGTCGGGCTGGCCCAGAGGGTCCAGGTGGACCCATTGAATGTCCACGCCCGCCTGCGCCTTAACATTCGCGGGAGAGAAGTTGTTGCGCGCAATCTCCCACGCGAAGCGCATTAGATAAGCCCGCTCCACAGGGCGATACGTGTCGTCGACAACCACCGAGGCTTGCGCCGCCTGGAGAGCGGCAATAAACCGCTTGGCGCTGGTTCGGAACGGTTCCACCAGATCGTCCGTGCTCTTGCTGGAGGGGAACTTCGAAACCCAATAGGGTCCGCTGAAGGGCATTTGCGCTCCTTTCGAGGATAAACAGAGCTATTTTAATACGAATACGGTAGTTTACCGCAACTGCCGCAACAATTCCTCAGCCTCCGGGTCCCGGTACATGGTGTGTTGCAGATAGAGCTGCAACATGCGCCGCGCCCGCGGCGTGTCGCCCGCCCTCATCCACAAGTCGGCCAGCGTTCGCGCGCAGAGATAGGTCACCGGCGAGTGCTCGATGTTTGCCGTACACTCCCGCTCCAGATGATCCACGACATGCGGCAGCTTGTCGGCGAAGACCGGTGTGCCCGCTGGCGGCCGGTGCAGGAACACCAGGCTCTGCGCGTCGTCGTACACCAGTTGCCAATCGGTAGTCGCTGGATTCCCGAGCGCCAGGGCGAGCGTATAAGCTCCACCGCGGTTGAACTCGAAGGTGTTCATCACCACCGTTTGGATGCCGTAACGTTGCAGCAGATCCGCTCGCGGTCCGGTAACCTGCTCGGCGTCGGAGTTTGGGTTCGAGAGAATCTGCTGATAGTCCTTATACAGAGTCTCGCTGAGCGACCGGCCGTCAATGAACACTTTGTATTGCGGCCAGAGCCTCCAGATCAAGTACCCTCCGTGCTCATAGGTGTTGAACAGCGGTCCGGGTACATGATTCGCCAGCAAATAATCCGCCGCGCCCACCGGGAATTTCCACATCGCTCCATGAAGCTGAAAGAACGATCCTCGCAGGATGCCGGTAACGAGCACGCCAACCAGCAACGGTGGAACCGCCCAAGCCGCGGCGCGCGGCAATCGAAAGCGGAATGGAAAGTACGTGGCAATCAGGATCGGCGCGAGCAATCCGATCAGCAGAATGTTCCGAAAGGCCAGCAGCGCGGCGCCGGCGAAAGCGGCGAACAGCAGCCAGTCCGCCAGCCGCACCTTGCGCCAGGAAAGGATCAGCGCCAATGCGGCGGCGTACAGCAGCAGATCGAACGCGTACGGCGATCCCCACAGATAAGGCCGGTGCCACTCCACCAGACTGCCCGTCATCGCGCTCTGGCGGTAGCGGAACAGCGTGGAGATTACGCCGAATCCATTGGGGTTGAGGGCGGATACCGCAATCGCGCAAGCCGTCACCAACCAAAGCCGCCGCCACTCCGCCGCGCAATAGATCAGCAGCACTACCCATCCGAGGAAAAATCCGCCGTGGCAGTTGGCCCAAATCAACGCCAGCGCCGGAAGGAACCATAGCCCGCGTCGAGACTCGAGTACGGCGATGAACACCGCCACGAAAAGAAAAGTGACAATCATCGGCCGATCCACCGCTACCCAAGTGGCCACCGACGCCGTCGCGAACGCGGCAGCGACCCCTGCGTAGAATTTTCCCGTCCGCCGCGCCGCGAGGAAACCAACCAATCCACACAGCGCTGCCAGTAGCCCGGCGCGAGCCAGGATGACTGCCGGCAGTCCGCCGATGGAATAAACGCCGTACATCATCGCTTGCGCCAACCACTCGTGCGTCAAATTGAAATGCCGCAATTGCTCTTCGCCCGGATACGACGGCGGGTTCATCGCCGTGGTGTAAGCGAACGGATCGGGGACCGGCAGCGCGTGTTGCTGCACGATGTACTGTCCGGTTTTCAGGTGCCACCAAAAATCGGTATCATCCGCCTCAGTGGAAAAAAATCCAAGCAGACAAGTGGCAGCGATCCCCAATACCACCATCTGAAGCCAGCCAGGCAGCGGCGGAGCTGCCTCCGCAGTGGGGCGGACCCCCGGGTCCGCGCGGGTCGCCCCGGACCCGCTCTTCGCTGAAACCGATCGCATGGCTCCCCTCAATGATAAACGCGCAAGCGCCATGCTATGATTCGGTGGTGCGCGTCGGGCGCCGCCGGGTCCGCGGAAAAGGCAGAGCCCACCGATGGTCAACGTTTCGATCAAGTCAAGACGCATCTTCTTTCCGCCCGCACGCGGACTCCGGGCAACGACGAAAGGAGATCGTCATGTCCGCTAGCGGTAACACTCCGCATCCCTTCCCAACGCGCCGTCTGCCCAAGCAACCAAGCCTGGAGCAATTGCGCAAGCAGGCGAAAGACCTGCTGGAACAATATCGCTCCGGCGACCCCGCGGCCGTTAAGGAGGTGCAGCGCTCCGAGCGCGACCCGAACCCAGCGGCATTCGCCCTCAACGACGCGCAACGTGTGCTCGCGCGTGCCTACGGATACGAAAGCTGGCCCAAGCTGAAGGCTTTCGTCGACGGCGTCAACATCGCTCGTCTGGCGGAGGCAGTCAATGCCGGCGATCTGGCCCAGGCGCGCGCATTGATTCACGCTCGCCCCGAACTTGTTGGCATGGAAATGGCCGGCAACAACGAACACCGCGCCATCCATTACGCCGTGATGCGCCGCGATCCCGCTATGGTGCGCCTGCTGATGGAAGCCGGCGCCGACGCCCGCAAGGGTATCTTCCCCCATCGCGACGCCACAAGTGCTTACGTCATCGCGCGCGATCGCGACTATCGGGACATCGTAGCGGTCATCGAAGAGGAGGAGCAGCGCCGCCGCCAGACGATGAGTTGCCCCAACGCGACCATCTCGCCGCTGCAGGACCAAATCAATGCGCTGATCCGCGAGGATGGTAACGGCGACGCTATCCGATTGCTGGAGTCTGATCCGTCACTGATCCGCGCGTGCGACCGCAACGGCGGAACACCGCTTCACGCGGCTGCGGCATCCAGCAGCGAGCAGATGACCGCGTGGCTGCTCAACAAGGGCGCAGATCCGCGCAAGATCGACCTCAACGGCCTTACCCCGCTGGATCGCGCCGCGCTCGCCGCCGATCCGGAGTTTCCCGCTGTCGCCAAGCTGCTTCTGGACCACGGTGCGGATGTGACCACTCGTGGCGCAGTCGCGCTGGCCGACGCCGCTCGCGTCCACGAATTGGTGACTGCTAATCCAGCCGTGCTGCGCGAGATCCACTGGACCACCGGCGGGCTGCTCACGCTGGCGGTGAGGCACGGTCACCTCGAGATGGTCCGGCTCCTGCTCGACCTCGGCGCAGATCCCGACGAGCGGACCATGTTGCACGAATTGGAGGAGCCCACCGAAAGTTGGGGCACGCCGCTCTGGCACGCCGCTCTGCACGGGCAGCGCGATATCGCCGAATTGCTGCTCGACCGCGGCGCCGACCCGAACGCCAATGTCTACGCCTCCGGTTGGCCGCTCCGCAACGCGTATCGGCAAAATGACGAAGCGCTTAAGAAGCTGCTGCTGGAACGCGGCGCGACACCGAAGCCATATATGGTCGCCGAAGCCAACGATGTCGAGGAGGCCAAGCGATTGCTGGCAGCCAACGCCAGCGAGCATGTTGTGCAGGAGTTGACGTGGTCCGCGGCTGACCACGGTTCGCCGGCCATTCTCGAACTGGGTCTGGCCCGTTTGAACTGGCCCGCCAACGATCCGCGGTGGCATTGGATCCTGATCCAGCCGATTCGCGGCGTGGATGCGGACAATCCTGAACCCTTCATCGCTTGCCTGGCGATGCTGCTGCGACACCGCATCGACGCCAACGTCGCGCGCATGGGTCAAACCGTGCTGCATTTCGCCGCCGCTCGCGACGGTGTCAGCAGGCCGGTACGCAACCGATTCGCCTCGCTGTTGCTCGATCACGGCGCGCGACTCGATTTGCGCGACGACCTGCTGAAGTCCACGCCGCTCGGCTGGGCCTGCCGCTGGGGACGTCAGGAATTAGTCGAGCTGCTGATCGCCCGCGCCGCGCCAGTCCTCGAGAAGGACGCCGAACCTTGGGCCACCCCGCTGGCCTGGGCTGTGAAGATGGGCCACTCCGGCATCGCCGACTTGTTGCGTCGCCATGGGGCGTAGAGTAGTGATATGCCGACTTTCGAAACCGCCCGCAAAATCGCCCGAACTCTCGGCAACGTGGAAGAAGCCACCTCATACGGCACCCCGGCGCTCAAAGTAGGGGGCAAGCTTATCGCGCGGCTGAAGGAGGACAACGAGTCGCTGGTGGTTCCCGTCGATTTCGAACAACGCACCGAGATGCTGGCCGCCGATCCCGAGACCTACTACATCACCGATCACTACCTCAAGTACCCGTACATTCTGGTTCGGCTGTCGCGAGTCCACCCCGATGCCCTACGCGACCTGTTACTAGGCGCGTGGAGAGCCGTGGCGAAGACCAAACGGCGCGCCTCCAAGCGAGCGAAATGACCATGGCGGATGAAACGAAGATCACATTGGAGCGAACGTCGCCGGATGACGTCAAACAGCGCCAGGTCATTGTGAAGATCGACGGCGAACGTGTCGGCGACCTTATGTACGGCAGGACCATCACCCGCCCGATAGAGCCCGGCGATCATCTCCTGCAACTGGACAATACCTGGAACAAAAAGAAAATCCAGTTCCACGTCGAGCCCGGCGAGCGAGTTAAATTTAAAGTGGTGAATCGCGCAGGCCGCTTCACCTGGTACTTAGTCGCCGCGCTGGGAGCGGGCCCGATGTACGTTTCCGCCGAGCGGGAATCATGAGATATCGCGTCACTGCGCCGCCGCAGCGCCGAGAAACCTCCGCGCCCGCAATTCGCCCCATTCGATCATAGACCGCCGATCCACTTCCTTCATGTATGCCGGCTCCAGGCTGCCCGCGGCGGGCGCTGTCTCCTTCATCGAATCGGCCGGACCAACGTAGAGGAAGGCGTCGGTGTAACGAATTGGCGCGACCCCATTGTGGTCCGGCTTTGCCCCGAGCGGCCCACTCGCAAGATCGTAGAGGGACGGCGTCGCAGGGTTCGGCATGCGCAGCGTTGCTTCCAGGGGATCGTTGTGATTCATAAAATGCAACACTACGTACGTCGAGCCGGGATATTGGGCTTCCACGCGTGTCGTGGTGTTCGGCGCACCAGTGCGATCACCGAGCTTCATTACGTGATTCCCGCCAAGCACCACAAACGCCCGGCGTTTCTTCTTCAACACCTCGTTCATAATTACATCCGCGAACGAAATGTTGTTTTCACCCAGCGCGTCCCAATCCGCACGCGTGTGCATACGACTCCAATCGATGGCCGTGTCGCCCGCGAGCACGCGGAACCGCCGGGCCGGCGGAAGTTTCCTATTCACGTCGCGGATTGCGGCCAGCCACTCGGCGTAGATCGGAAATTCCCAGGCGCCCACCTTCGTGGTGTCGCGCCAGATGTGCCGAACCTCTTCGATCGGAATGTCGTCGCCGCGGACATATCGATCCAGCAGCGGCTGATTGTTGCGGCTGGCAAATTCAATCACGATATCCTGCACCGTGTTCTGAAACGCCGGATCGCGCACCAACCGAATGTAGAAATCGCCCATTTGCCGCAAGCCGTGCCGCGCTTCCGCGATGATAACCACGGAATGCTTCTGGAAGGCCGCCACAGTGCCTTGCACCGCGTCCACCGGCCCATGGTCCTGTGAACTGGTCTTCGTCTTCCCCATCAACTGCATCAGGCCCCCGGCGAGGCCTCCGCGCCAGTTGAGCGGTTCATGTCCGCCCGCTACCTCGTTGTAGTAAAGCTCATAACCCTTCGCCGTCAAAACATCGCGCAGATGGCGATTGCAAGTCAAAATGCTGGGACCATTGAGCGGCGTATTCACCACTTCCAGCAAGCCCGCCTGCAGGACAAATCGAATGGGCAACTTGGGCGACGATTCATATTGCCGCGTCACCCACTCGTGTTGCGGATTGTCGCGCGTTTGCCCTGGCCAGAGCGCTCCCGATTGCGAGAGAACATTTCCGAATAGATCGGGACGCCGGAACGCGAAGAACACACTGGCCAATCCGCCGGCGCTCGATCCGTTCAGCACCGTCTGCGATGGGTCGGATGTCACGCGCCATTTCCGCCGGATGTCGGGCAGCAGTTCGTCCGCCACAAAATCGAGGAATGGCTGGTTGTTGGAAAGCTCGTTGTTACGGCCCGGCTGCGCCGATTGGGCCACCAACACGGCCACCATCGGTGGGATTTCGCCAGCGGCGATCAGATTGTCGAGAATCGTTGGCACCGGCATATAGTCCGCCGTGTGATAAATCGCTCCGTCGAAACAGATCAGCAGCGGATAAAGCGCAGGCCTCTTCGGATCGTAACCAGCCGGCGTGTAAATCCACGCGCCGCGCCGCGTCTTCAGGATCTTGCTGTCGATCTCCTCCTCTTCCAGTTTTCCGTTCGAAACGCCGGCCCGCGGTGTGGACCACGGCTGCGGCGGCGCGGCCGTCAGTTCGAGCACCGACAGCCCGGTATACCCGACGCCCGAAAACTTCTTCGGATTGAGTGGATCCGCTATCGGATCATTCACCGCAGGGCCAGGTGGGGGATTCAGCATGAAGCTGTAGCTCAGCCGGAAGTCGTTCCGCATCCAATAGGTCTTGTACCAAATGCCGGTATTGAGCAAGCGCGCCATGGAGCCGGCCAGAGGATCGCGGCTGGCCGCTAGCTGACTCGAAAGCAGTACGCCCTTGACCGATTCCGGCGATCGATACAGGAAAGTAACCAGCACGTGTGTGGAATCCCCGGCGATGCTTTCCACCAGCGGCGTTCCGCGCGCCTTCATCTCCTCCCAGAATTGACCCAGGGCATGCGGCGCGCCAATTTGCTTCTTGAGGTTTTCGATTCGCGGACTCACTCCCTCGCGCCAATCGGGTTCAGCACCAGCGACAACAGCCAACGTGGCGGCAGCAAGAAAGACAGTTCTCATCCACGGATTCCTTTCCTTACGAAGTTGGACGAGCAGGCCTGGAAATCGTTTTGCTGCCGATCAGCCTAGTGAAACTCGAGGTGATCCGATTGCCCCACTTTGCGCAGCACCTTCAGACCGAAGCTGCTCCGATCGTGGATCAGCACGTTGGCGTTGCGCATCACCGCAGCGGCATCGGCTACGGTCTTAGTGGTCAGCTTGGAAGCGAGGATGCTGTCGATGAGCAGCAGGTCGGCATCCTTGCATCCAGCCGATACCGCCGTCGCCTGGCCATCGAAGACCCAAACGGAGTGTCCAATGTAAGCGAGGCCGTTCAGCATGCCGAAGAACGGGATGGCTTTCCCGGCGGCAATCAGTTCCGAGGAACTCCTGGCTGCCCCTTCCGCGTCTTCGCCGCAGACAAACTCGGTTGACGCCATCACCACTACGTTGCGTCGCGCATCACCGGGAAGGATCTGTCCCATTTTTTCGATTTGATCGGCAGGCATGGAACCCGCCGGAGGACAGGCGATGCACAACAGCGTCCGGTTCGGCCTGACCAGAACCACGTAACGCGCGCCCGGATCGGACGCCAGGCGTCGAGCCGCCTCGAAGGTTCCCTGCCAAATTTCGGAAAGATCCACTCCATCCTCCTCCTGCCTTGATCGGACATTCAGAGATGAACTTTAGGCTCTGTACGCTTGTCATCGAACCGGGAACCGCGATATAGTGCCTCCAATCCCATCGAGGAGGTTTCGACAACATGCGAATTGCCTCGCTTCTCCTGCCGGCGTCTGCGTTCGTTCTTGCTCTTCATCTGGCACTGGCCCAATCGCCGCAAATCGGCGCCGGCCGGTTGGATCAACTGCGCTACCGCTACATCGGGCCGGTGGGCAATCGCGTGATCGCCGCTGCCGGTATCCCCAGCGATCCTAATATCTACTATGTCGGCGCGGCCTCCGGCGGCATCTTCAAGACTACCGACGGCGGCACTCGCTGGGATCCCATCTTCGACGGGCAACCGGTTTCTTCCGTTGGCTCCCTGGCCATCGCGCCAACCGATCCCAACATCGTCTGGGCCGGAACCGGCGAGACGTTCATCCGCAGCCATATCTCCGTCGGCATGGGCATCTACAAATCAGTCGACGCGGGAAAGAGCTGGTCGCTGATGGGTCTTGAGAAAACTGGCCGCATCGGCCGTGTGCTGGTCGATCCGCGCAATCCGGACATTGTCTTCGCCTGCGCCTTGGGCCACGCATACGGACCGCAGCCGGATCGCGGTATCTATCGCACCACCGATGGCGGCAAGAATTGGGAACACGTTCTCGCGGTGGATCAGAACACCGGCTGCTCCGACCTCGCCATGGATCCCGCCAATCCCCGCATTCTCTTCGCCGGGATGTGGCAGCTTGAAATGCACACTTGGGGCCGCACCAGCGGTGGTCCAGGCAGCGGTGTCTATAAGTCGACGGACGGCGGTTCAACTTGGAAGCGCCTCAGTGGACACGGCCTTCCGAACGGACCATTGGGCAAGATCGGCATCGCCATTGCCCGGCGATCCAGCCGCGTCTACGCCCTGATCGAAACCGGCGATGGCGTGCCGTGGAATGGAAAGCCCACCGACCGCGGGCAGCTCTGGAAAACGGATGACGGGGGCGACCGCTGGGAACTGGTCAGTTACGACCGCCAGCTTACCGGTCGCGCTGCTTACTACACACGTTGCGCCGTCTCACCCGACAATGAGAACGAGATCTACTTCCTCACCGCGGCATTCTCCCGATCGCTCGATGGCGGACACACGCTCACCAACATGCCGGCGGTTCCCGGCGGCGACAATCACGATATGTGGATCGACCCGACCAACGGCGACCGCATCATCGTCGCCAACGACGGCGGCATCGGTATCACCTTGAATCGCGGCCGGACCTGGAATCGCGTTCAGTTCCCCATCGCCCAGCTCTATCACGTCACCGTGGACAACCAGATTCCTTACTTCGTCTACGGCAACAAGCAGGACGGCAGCTCGTATCGCGGACCCAGCAACAGTCTGTCGGCCTCTGGATTTGGCGGTGGCGGAGGTGCGGCGCCGGGTACCGAAAGCGAAACCTCTGGCCGTCCTCCCGCCGGTAGTCCGATCTCGCGCAGCGTCTGGCATCCCGTAACCGGCGGCGAGAGTGGATTCGCAACGCCCGATCCGGTGGACAACAACATCATCTGGTCCACGGCCTCCGGTTCCGGCAGCGTGGGCGGAATCGTCACCGTATTCGATGAGCGCAATCACCAGGCGCGCAACGTGGAGATCTGGCCTGAGCTTACCAGCGGCGCAACGGCCGCCGAAGTGAAGTACCGTTTCAACTGGGAATTTCCTATCGCCATCTCTCCACACGATCACAATCGCGTATACGCCGGCAGCCAATACGTTCACGTCACTACCGACGGCGGGCAGAGCTGGAAGATTATCAGTCCGGATCTCACGCGCAACGACAAGAGCCGTCAGCAGTTTTCCGGTGGATTGACTGGCGACAACATCGGCGTCGAATACGCCGGCGTAGTCTTCGCCATCACCGAATCGCGCAAGGAACCAGGCCTGATCTGGGCCGGAACCAACGACGGCTTGCTGCAACTCACCCGCGACGGCGGCAAGAACTGGACCAACGTCACCGCCAACATCCCCGGCCTGCCCGAGTGGGGCACGGTGTCTAATATTGAAGCATCGCGTTACGACGCAGGCACGGCCTACATCACCGTGGACCTGCACCAGGTGGACAATCGCGATCCGTTCATCTACAAGACCAACGACTACGGTAAGACCTGGACGCTTATCACCAACGGCATCCCGCACAGCATGCTGAGCTACGCGCATTGCGTGCGAGAAGACCCAGTGCGCAAAGGCCTGCTGTTCGCCGGAACGGAAAACGCGATTTATGTTTCTTTCAACGACGGCCAGAATTGGCAGCCGCTGCAGTCGAACCTGCCACACGCGCCGGTCTATTGGATCGCCATCCAGGAACACTTCCACGATCTGGTGCTGGCCACCTACGGCCGCGGCTTCTGGATCATGGACGACATCACGCCGCTGGAGCAAATGACGCCGCAGATGGCGGATGCGAACGCCACCCTTTTCGCGACGCGCGATGTCTACCGATTCCGAACGGCCACGCAGCCGGAGAGCATGCCCAACGATCCCACAGCGGGCCAGAATCCGCCGTATGGCGCGTCTATCAACTATTACATGAAATCAGCGCCGCAAAGTGCTGTAAAATTAGCCATCTTAGATGCAAGCGGCCGCACGGTCCGAACGCTGACAGTTCCAGCACAGCAGGGCATGAACCGCGCCTGGTGGGATCTGCGCTTTGCGCCCAGCAACCAGATGCGCCTGCGCACCAGCCCGCTCTATGCTCCGGAGATCGCCATGGGTCCCGACGGCTGGCGTCCCGCGCCGGGGGAGCAGCGGATTTCGCTGCTGGCGCCGCCGGGCGCCTACACCGTCAAGCTCACCGTCGACGGCAAGGACTACACGCAACCGCTGAAGGTCCTGAAAGACCCGCACTCCAACGGCACCGAAGGCGACATCCAGATACAGACCAAGCTGATGACATCGCTGTCCGGCCAGTTGAACAACGTGGTAGCTGCCGTCAATCAGATTGAATCGCTGCGGGCGCAACTTGCCGACTTGAAGTCCGCGATCGGCGGCGATCAGAACGCGGCGAACATCCGTTCCGCCGCTGACCAGTTGAGCGCCAAGCTCATCGAGATCGAAGACAACTTGATCCGGCTCAAAGCCACGGGAAGGGGGCAGGACGGAGTGCGCTGGACGCCGAAACTGGCCGAAAAGATCGGCTACTTGGCGAACGAAGTGGAGAGCTCCGATTTTCAGCCCACCACCCAGCAGGTCGCCGTACACGACGAACTGAAGGAGCAAGCCGCCACCTATCAGCAGCGCCTCAAGTTGCTTTTGGAAAAGGAAGTCGCGGGGTTCAATGCATTGCTGCGCCAGCGCAACGTCCCCAATGTAATAACCAACGGAACCGAGACGCGGCCCTAGCGATCCTCCGCTGCTTATGAACCGGAGTCCGGCGTGAACGTCTTCACCTGGTTCGGCTGTAACGGGATTACGCTCAGCTTCAGTACTCTTACCACCGGGTCCTTGCCCGTGTAGAAGATCTGCGTCGACCAATCGCTGCTCTTGTCCCACTTTCCCACGTTCGAAAAGTCGATCCGCGCACCGCTGGCCGTCTCCACCCGGGTGGAGATCAAGAAGCTGTCCACCGAGCTATCCGATGTATTCACGCTGACCATCAGGCCGAACACCTGGAACTGGTCGGGCACAGTCAACGGCCCGATGAGCGGCGGCGGAGGGCTGAGCGGCATGAGTACAGCCGAAACTGTATCAGAGACAAGTACGCGGCCAACGGTCAATTGTTGTGCGCCGGCGACGCTTGCCAGCAGCAGAGGAAGAGCGAACAATAGTCTACGCATCAATATCTCCATTCACTTAGCCGGAACGGCGATTTCCGATGAACCTGGAATTTCGCTTTATGCCCACCTAGCGTGAACGGTCGGCTAAACGCCTCATAAATCTTTCCAGAGTGGGGCGGTAAGATTGGTGCAGGGCCCCGATAGGCCGATCATGCCACCCGATGCATCGGTTCCGAGCGACATCACACGGCTGCTGAAGCGCTGGAAGGCGGGCGACCGGGAGGCGTTAAACAACCTGGCTTCAGTCGCTTATGAGGACTTGCATGCCATCGCGGCCGGGTATCTGCGTCGCGAAAGCCCCGGCCATACCCTCCAGGCCACCAGCCTGGTCAACGAGCTTTACCTGCGCCTGGCCCAGGTGAAAGGGATCGAACTCGCGGACCGGCGCCACTTTTTCACCTTCGCCGCGCAAATGATGCGCCGCATCCTGATCGACTGCGCCAGGCAATCCGGGGCCAAGAAGCGGGCAGGCTCCGCCGTCCGCGTACCCCTGCACGAGGAGATGGCCTGGATAGACGCCTCCAGCGAAGAGCTGCTCTCGCTCGATTCCGCGCTGGATCAGTTGGAGGCCCTCGACGAACGGAAAGTACGCATTCTGGAGCTTCGCTTTTTCCTGGGCTGTACCAATGAAGAGGCGGCCGAGTTGCTCAGCATTTCCCGCGCCACCGTGGATCGGGACCTGGACTTCGCCAAAGCCTGGCTGTACCGGCGGCTTTCGCCCGGTTCGTCGCCGGCGGCAGCGCCGGTCTGAAACATTTGAGACACTAATTGCATCCCATCTTCTTAACACAACCATAATGACGCGAGTGCTGGCCATCGAAGATAACGCAGGTGACGCCTATCTCATCCAGCACGCGCTTCACGGGCTGAGTTTTCCCGTGGACCTGACCGTGGCGCGGGACGGCGAGGAAGCCATCAGGATGCTGTCCGATTCCGGATCCATTCTCGACCTGATTATCCTGGATATTAATATCCCCAAGATCGACGGCCACGCAGTGCTGGAGCGCGCCAGGCCGATCGCTGCTCCCGTGGTGGTGTTCAGCTCGACGTCCGATCCGAACGAGATCAGGCGGGCCCGTGAGTTGGGCGCGCGGCAATGTTTCTCAAAACCCGGCGACTTGGAGGAGTTCACCAGCGTGGTGCAGGGGATGGTTCTGCAATACGCGAGAACGACGTAACGGAACGATGCCTGAATATCTTGCACCCGGCATATACGTCGAAGAGGTCGCGTTCCAGTCGCATGCGATTCCCGGCGTATCCACGAGTACCGCGGGATTTGTGGGACTCGCTCGCGAGGTCTCGGCAGCAGCGATCGCCGTGAGCAGCTTCTCCGAGTTTGAACAGAAGACGGGGAATTCCGTCACTGGATACCTGTCCTATGCCGTGAAGGGTTTCTTCGAAAACGGCGGCAAGCAGTGTTCGGCCGTTACCATCACGAGTGAGCAGGCCATTGACGATGGCTTGAAACTGCTCGACGGCGCGGATGTATCGATTGTGGCTTGTCCGGATGAGCACAGTCTTAAGGACGCCGCCGCAAAGATCGTGCAACATTGCGAGCAACGGAAGGACCGGTTCGCCATTTTGCAATCGCCTCCCGAGCCTCCAGCCGCGGCGTCGCACCAGCCACCGGTTGCATCGTCGTATGCGGCGTACTATTCTCCGTGGCTACAGGTCGCCGGATTGAGCGGCGCGCCGGTGGCCACCGTGCCGCCGTGCGGCCATATTGCCGGTGTCTACGCGCGGATGGATTCCGAGCACGGGGTGTTTCGGGCCCCTTCGGGAGTGCAGATTCTCGGGGCACACGGTTTGCAGCAAAACGTAACCGAGAACGATGCCATGCAGCTCAACGAGCGCGGGATTAACTCGCTGAGGGCTTTTCCCGGACGCGGCATTCTGGTGTGGGGCGCGCGGACCACAAGCCCGGATTGGGAATGGAAGTACATTAGCGTCCGTCGCCTGATCGTCTATATCGAGCAATCGTTACAGCAGGGTCTTGGCTGGACTGTGTTCGAGCCGGGAGGTCCGCCAGTGTGGCAGGCGGTGGTTCGGGATGTGCAGAACTTCCTGCTGGGCCTCTGGAGAAGCGGCGGTTTGGTGGGGACGACACCAGATCAATCGTACTTTGTTCGATGTGACCACACCACCATGACGCAGGCCGACGTCGATGCCGGGCGGTTGGTGATGGTGGTGGGTATCGCGCCGGTGCGGCCGGCGGAGTTTGTCATCATCCGCATCACCAGCCAGAGTGCCAAACAGTCTACAGACGGGTGATGTGCACCAGGATCTCCTCGCCTCCAAGCGAGAGCGGCGTGCCGCCGTCGCGGGCGGCGCTGAGTTCCAGGCGCTCGGCTAACAGTTCGTTGCGCAGGTAATTCTCGTGCGTGGCGATCGCTGCGGCGATGCGTGGCGATGCCGAGTAGCTGATGGCGATGCGGTCGGAGATGTTCAGGCCCATGGTCTTGCGTTGATCCTGGATCAACCGGTTGAAATCGCGGGCCAAGCCTTCTAGCAAGAGCTCCTGGGTTAGCGTCGTATCGAGCGCCATGAACGTGCCCTGGTCCAGATTGGATTTCAAGTTGTCCGGCCCTTCGAAGGAGGCGACGATTTCATCGGGGGCCAGCTCGAATTTCTGGCCGTCGACCTCGACCGCGTACGGACCGCCTTTCAAAACCTGCTTGGGATCGGCCTGTTCCAGCGCTTGCGCAATCGCCTTGAGATACTTGCCGGCCCGGGGGCCTAGCTTCTTGGCATCGGGCTTCAGGCGGATCTTCACCAACGCGGTTTCATCCTCAATCAGCGTCAGCTTCTTGATGTTGGCTTCTTCGAGAATTTGCGACACGTAATCGGTGTTATCCAGGACGCGGCGTTCTTCTTCATCTCGTGGACGGACAGAGAGCGTGCTCAGCGGCTGCCGGATCTTCACCTTGCTCTGCGTCCGGAGATACAGCGCGGAATTCTTCAAGCGGATTACGGTTTCGATGCTGGTCTCGAGCGTCCGATCAATGAGCGACTCAGTCACTGTTGGATAGCTGGTCAGGTGAACCGATTCGGGCGCCGACGGATCCACGGCGCGAACCAGGTTCTGATAAATCTCTTCCATCAGGAACGGCAGCGCGGGCGCCATGATGCGGGTGACCGTGGTGAGCACTTCATACAGCGTCTGGTAGGCGTCGCGATCGCTCGACCAGAAGCGGCGGCGGGAGCGGCGCAGATACCAGTTGGAAAAATCGTCGTCAAATTCCTGAAATGCTTCGATGAGCCGGAAGTGCTCAAAGTTGTCGAATGCGGCGCGGGCCGCAGCGGTTAAATGCTGGAGTCGGCTCATGACCCACCGATCCAATTCGTTGGTCACCGCAAGCTGCTCGCCACCCGGCTTCCATTGATCAGCGGTTGCGTACATCACGAAAAAGCTGTAGCAGTTCCAAAACGTGAGCAGCTTACGGCGCGCTTCGCCGTCCATGGTTTGCCCGGCGTTGCCCCCCGGATGCAAATCGGGAAAGTTGAGGTTCTGAGCGGTTTTCTGTTCGGCGTAGATGTAGCGCATCACCTCCGCGCCCAGCGCTTCGGCCGCTTCGTCGAAGGCGATGGAGTTGCCTTTCGATTTGTGCATCTCCTCACCGCGGGCGTCGCGCACCAGCGCATGACCCAGCAACGCTTTGAATGGCGCGCGGCCATCGATCATGGCGCTCATGGCTAGCATGGAGTAAAACCAGTTGCGGAACTGGCCGGGAAAACTTTCGAGCACCAGGTCGGCCGGGAACCACTTTTCCCAATAGGCGCGATCGGTGGAATAACGAACGGTGCTGAAGGGCACGACGCCCGCATCGAGCCACGGATTACCGACGTCTTCGATGCGTGAGGCGATCGCGCCGCATTTCTCGCACTTGATTTTGACTGCGTCGACATGCGGCCGGTGCGGCGAGTTGCCCTCGAATTTGTCCCAGCCTTCAATCGCCTTTTCCTTCAGCTCTTCGCGGCTGCCGATCACGGTGAAATGCTCGCACGCGCCGCAAACCCAGATGGGCAGCGCGAGGCCCCAGAAGCGCTTCTTGGAGATCATCCAATCGCTCATGTTGCGCAGCCAGTCGAGCTCGCGAGCCTCGCCTTCGGGCGGAATCCACTGGATGTTGGGAACCACGCGCATGATGCGGTCGCGCCAATCCATGCGGATGAACCATTCGTCCACCGGGCGGAAAACCAGTTCCTCTTTGCAGCGCCAACAGTGCGGGTAGACGTGCGGATATTTTTCGCGGGCTACCAGGAAACCGGTGGACTTCAGAGCGGCGATGATTTGTTCGGGCACCGCGCTCGCGTTGGCGCCGGTGAACTCGCCGAAGCCATCGATGAAGATGGCGCTCTCATCGAGCGGGGCGATGAACGGCAGCTTGTTCTCTTTGCCAAGATCCTGGTCCTCCGCGCCGCAGCCGGGCGCGATGTGTACCAGGCCGGTTCCTTCCGCCTCACTCACTTCGTTCCACGCGATTACGACATGGGACTCGGCCGAAATCCTTCCGCCGCTCGGATCGCCATAAGGAAAGACGCCGCCCGGAGTTTGCTGCGCGGGAAGTTGATCGAAAGGGCCGGTGTAAGTGAGTCCGAGGAGATCCTTGCCGGAGATTTCCTCCAGCACCTCCACGCCGCCGCTACCCTTCAAGATGGTGCGAATCGATTGGAGCTTGTGCGTTTCGTGCTTTCCTTCCACTTGCAGATCCTGAACACGGTCGCGCTCGAAGTTTGCCTTCGCGACATAGTAAGTCCACTCGCCATGCTTGACCTTTACGTAGGTCATTTCCGGATTCACAGCGACAGCGACGTTGGAGGTGAGGGTCCATGGCGTGGTGGTCCAGACCAGCAGCGCAGTTTTTTCCTGGCCGCGGATGGGGAAGCGGACGAAGACTGAAGTATGCGCGGTGATGCGTCGGCCCTCGGCGACCTCCATTTGCGAAAGGCCGGTGCCACAACGTCCGCACCAGGGCATCACGTCGTGCCCGCGATAGATGAAGCCTTCGGTGTGGCACTTCTTCAGGAACGCCCAGATGGTGTAGTTGTTCTCGTCGGAGAAGGTGAAATAGCTGCCGCCGTATTCGGCCGAGCCTAGCTTGCGGACGATCTCACTGGCGCGCGCGGTTTCCACGTGGCCGCTGGGGAGCTTGGCGGTGATGACGCGGTCGCCCTCGGCGAGGGCTTTGCGCAGAGCGTTCAACACCTGGGGGTCGTCCCAATCGCACCAATAGCCCAGCCGGATGGACTGCTCCGTTTGCCGTGCGGCGTACTCCAGGACGCGCTCCTTGCAGGCGCGCACGAAATTCTCGATGCCGAAAGCGTGGATGTCGCGCTTGGTGCCGAGCCCGAGGCTCTTTTCCACTTCGACCTCGACCCAGAGTCCCTGGCAATCGAACCCATTTTGATAACGCAGCAACTGACCATTCATCGCGTGGTAGCGCTGGTACATGTCTTTGAGCGAGCGGCCCCAGGCGTGATGGACACCCATGGGATTGTTGGCGGTGATGGGCCCATCCAGGAATGCCCAGCGCGGGCCGTTGGCGGTTTGCTGGCGAAGTTTGTCGAAAATTTGGTGTTCCTGCCAGAATGCGAGGATGTCGCGTTCCAGGGCGGGGAAGTCGGGGACTCTTGGCACGGGCCGGTACATGTTCATGGAGATTGCGGGCGGGAAATTTGATGATAGCACCAGGCGCAGGTTGAGAGCATTCGGTCGAGACCGCACATAGTAAATTGGCCGCCGATGAACGCCGATGAACGCCGATACCTTAGATTTGTTGACGGAGCAGGTGCTGGGGGCCGTGTTTGAAGTCTCCAATGCTCTTGGCGTTGGCTTCCTGGAGAAGGTCTATGAGCGAGCTCTTCTCAAAGAGCTTGGTCTTCGAGGGATTCGCGCTGCCGGGCAAGTTTCCTTGACCGTCACCTACAAAGGGCACTCTGTAGGAGAATACTTTGCCGACATTCTTGTGGAGGACGTTCTGGTTGTTGAGCTGAAGTGCGTCGAGCGGCTCTGCAACGAACACACCGCGCAATGTCTAAACTATTTACGAGCTTCCGGGCGCAGAGTCTGCCTGCTTGTCAATTTCCAGAGGCCCAAGGTCGAGTGGAAGCGTATCGTCCATGAGTTTTGAGAGCAGACTGCGGACGAAATATCGGAGCCGCCGATGAACGCAGATAAACGCCGATAAGGCATCTT
>DASQGY010000270.1:0-4042 GCA_035632375.1 Bryobacteraceae bacterium
CCACGGGAACATCTGGAATTCCCTCTGTGGTATCTGCGGGAGAATTCGCTGATCACGCGGGCCGACAACGGGCGTTTTGCCATCACGGCGAAGGGTGTGGACCAAGTAGAGACGGATGATGCGGATCAACTCGGCAGACGATTGCTACCGGCTGCCGCTGGTTCAGTGCGTGGCTGACGACTCGGCCTGAAGTTCTCGATCCAGGTTGAAAACATCGCGGTGGAACTGCGTGGATGGACTCTTGAGGTTGTAACTGAGGACGCGGCGGTTCAGCTCTTCGGCGCGGGAGCGGAAACCGTCGAGCGCACGCTGCCACCCGGGAGGATCGGCAGCGTAACGCCGACGGGCATCGGCGAGATCGGCACGCAGGCTTGTTAGGGCGCGGTCGATATCGCCAGCCTCTTCGATCCAGGGGGGCGCGAACCCATTCACTCGCAAGAGGTGGTGCGCCATCCACTGGTCCGGATCTTCAAACGGGTTGCGATCGAGCGGGATGGGCTTGCCTTTGCACGGCAAGTTGTCGAACTCGCCCGCTTCGATCGCTTCCCGGATCTTGCGCTCGGCGATGGATTCCCACTTGTCCACGGTTTTAGTTTGGCAGAGGGATTACGCGGATATCAATCGCGACTCACAGGCTAAAGCCTGTGCTACCACTTGGTGACAAGTCACTTGGCAGCATGGTGGCAGGGGCTCTGAGCGCACCGATTAGCGGCCGGCGTCGGCTGGCGCGGTTTTGGCGCCCGACTCGAACAGGATCTTGGTGGTGGTGCCGCCGATGCGGATCTCCTGGACCTGGTTGTTCGCGCTGTCGCCGTTGTAGCCGACCGTGCTGTCGACGAACTTCTGAGTTCCGTTCTGCACGGTTACGTTGGATTCGACCGTGGTCTTGCCTTGTTTGAGGACTACTCTGTCGCCCTGGAGCTCCAGTTTGACGTCGCCCGGCTTCAACTGCGTGCCGTTCACCGTGGTGGCTTTGTACAGAGTTACATGATAGGACGAAGCCGCGAAGGCTACGCCGATGGCGAGTGCGAACATCACTACGAGGATCTTTTTCATTGGTTGATCTCCTTTTGGCTTAGATTCAAAAGACGCCCCATAGTAGCGGGTTTCTTTTCGAAAACCAATAGTAAAATCAATAACTTAGCGAGAAAACAACCGTTAGCCAACCGTTGCTGGAGTGGCGCTTTTGCAGTTTTCCACAGCTTGGCAACGGTTGCGCGATGCATCGATTCAGCACGTTGGAGGGCGAGTGTGCGATGGCTTTCGGCGGCGCGAAAAGCGATTGGGCAAAACCGTTGTTTTCAACGTCTAAAGAGATATCGAGGAGGTGGCAAGGTACAATGGCAGTAATGATTGCCGCGCCGGTGGCGCTCTCAAAACTGAGCGAACTGGAGATGTCGCTCAACTCGTCCATTCGCGGGAAGCCGGAAGTGGTGCGCCTTTCGATGGTCTGCTTGCTGGCGCGCGGGCACCTTTTGATCGAAGATGTTCCGGGCGTGGGCAAGACGACTTTGGCGCAAGCGCTGGCGCGTGCGGTGCATTGCAGTTTTCACCGGTTGCAGTTCACCAGCGATATGTTGCCGAGCGATGTGCTGGGCGTGACCATCTACAATGCGCACACGCAGGAGTTCGAATTCAAGCAGGGGCCGGTGTTCACCAATTTTCTGTTGGCGGACGAGATCAACCGGGCGACTCCGAAGACGCAATCGGCGCTGCTGGAGGCGATGAACGAGGTGCAAGTGACGATTGAGAGTCACTCGTATCCGCTGGAGCAGCCGTTCATGGTGATGGCTACGCAGAATCCGGTGGAGCATCATGGCACCTATCCACTACCGGAGAGCCAGCTCGACCGGTTCTTGATGCGGATTCGGATCGGTTATCCGGATCGCGAGGCGGAGCGGGAGATTTTGCGGAACACGGACGGCGCGCGTGGCGAGTCTGTGGCTCCGGTGCTTTCGACCGAAGACCTGCTGCATCTGCAACAGCAAGTGGGGCGCGTGGCGATCGACGATTCGCTGGTGGACTACATGCTGGCGATTGTGGAGAAGACGCGGGCGCACGAATCGCTGGCGCTGGGCGTGAGTCCGCGGGGGGCGCAGGCGCTGTACCGAGCTACGCAGGCGCTGGCTGTGGTGGAAGGACGCGAATACGTGATTCCGGACGACATCAAGCGGCTGGTGATTCCGGTGTTCGCGCATCGTATCGCGATTAATGCGCGGGCGTCGCTGGCACAACGCAGCGCTGAACTGACGGAACGGATACTGCAGGAAATACTGACGCTGGTGGAAGTTCCGCTTTAGGAAGCCAAAAACTCATTCATGAAAACTGCGATTATCGGCCTGCCGATGGTGGGCAAGACATCTTTGTTTACGATCCTCACTGGCGTGCACGAGTCGACGCGGGTGGGGTTGATGGAGGCGCGCGTCGGCGTGACCAAAGTGCCGGACGCGCGGCTGGAGGCGCTGGCGAAGATTTTCGAGCCTCCGAAGATTACGCACGCGGTGGTGGAGTATCTCGATTTTCCGGCGGTGTCGAAGGAGGCGCTGCGCGATCCGAGTTATCTGGCCAGCATGCGGGTGGCGGATGCGTTGGCGCACGTGTTGCGATTGTTTCCGAGCGATACGGTGCCGCATGAGAAGGGGTCGGTGGATCCGCTGCGCGATCTGGAAGACGTGGAGATGGAGCTGATCCTGAGCGATCTGGTGGTGGTGGAGAAGCGGCTGGAGCGGCTGGAGAAAGATCGGAAGAAGGCGAAATCGCCGGAGCTGGATCGGGAGTTCGCGCTGCTGGAGCGGTGTAAGACGACGCTGGAGGGGAATGTCGCGCTGCGGACGCTGGAGCTTTCGGCCGACGAGGAGAAGCTGATTCGCGGGTTCCAGTTTTTGTCGCAGAAGCCGATGCTGTTCGTGCTGAATATCGGGGAAGAAGATGTGGCGCGGATGCATGAGATCGAGGAGGAGTATCGGAAGGGGCCGCTGGCGGGGCGGAGTCATACGGCGGTGACGGCGATTTGCGGGAAGATCGAGGCGGAGTTGGCGGCGCTGTCGGCGGAGGAGGCGCGGGAGTACCTGGCGAGTTACGGATTGAAGGAGGCGGGACTGGAGCGGTTGATCGCGGCGACTTATGCGCTGCTGGGGCTGATGTCGTTTTTGACGGCGGGGGAGACGGAGGTTCGGGCTTGGACGGTGCCGATGAACAGCCGGGCGCAGAATGCGGCGGGGGCGATCCATAGCGATTTTGAGAAGAAATTTATTCGGGCGGAGGTAGTGAACTGGCAGGCCCTGATCGACCATGGGGGGTATCCGGGGGTACGGGAGAAGGGGCTACTGCGGTTGGAGGGGAAGGAATATATCGTGAAGGACGGGGATGTGCTGGTCATTCGGCACGGGTGAGGGCAGGTGCTAGGTTTCAGGTGTTAGGGGAAAACCGCAAAACCGGGGAAAACCGCAAAACCGGGGACAGACGGAACGTTTCGGCGTGAATCGGGGACAGACGGAACGTTTCGGCTTTCGGACTAGAGTTCTGCGATCATTAGTGCGTTGGCGGGGTTGGTCAGGGCGGTCGTTGGGGCCACATGACGCTTACGGGGACGCCCGTCGTTCTTCGGGATTAGCGTGCGGCCGAGGGTGCGCTCGAGAGATTCCACAAATTCATCGGAACCCAGCGGGCGACCGGTGTGCGTGTTTGCTCGGATGGCGGCGATGTCGTTTTCGGCGGTGGAGTCGAGCAGGAATTCGCGCCAGGTCGCTGGAGTCCAGCGGGCGCGCCAGGTTTCCTGGGCGATTTGCAAATGCACGGAGGGACAGGGTTTTCCGATGTGGGTGGCGGCGCTGGACCAAGTGTAGAGCGTCGGATCGGCGATCATGTTGGCGCGGACGGGATTTAGTTCGGTGTAGCGGAGGGCGGCCCAGAGGTGGTGTGTGTCGAGAGGGCAGGAATAATAGCGGCCTTGCCAGACGTGGCCCGAGGAGTTTTGGCGGCCGTTGAGGTAGGCGGCGTAGCGCCCGTGGGTGTGGCGGAGGGCGATGGCCATGGAGTCGGC
>DASQGY010000271.1:0-8547 GCA_035632375.1 Bryobacteraceae bacterium
GCCGCATGAGACCATGGTCGAGCTCCACAGCAACTTCACTTTCCAGGGCGCCAAGACCTTCGCCGATGGCCTCTATCCCACCAACCACCAACTGCACGAGACCATCGAGATCACCCACGGATTTACCGACTGGTTCGAAACCGGCTTCTACATTTTCACCAGTGCCCAAAGCTCCACCGGTTGGAGTTGGGTGGGCGACCACATCCGCCCACGCTTCCGCGCGCCCGAGTCCTGGCATCTGCCGGTGGGCCTCAGCATCTCCAATGAAATCGGCTACCAGCGCCGGCCCTTCTCCACCGCGCTGTGGGATTGGGAAATCAGGCCCATCATCGACAAACAAATCGGCCCCTGGTACCTCTCCTTCAACCCAAGCTTCGACCGCGCCCTGCAGGGTCCCGACACCAAAAAGGGTTTCGAGTTCTCGCCCAATTTCAAGGCCGGTTACGACATCACCAAGAAGGTGAACGCCGGCCTCGAATATTACGGCGCGCTCGGCCCGGTGACGGGATTCGATCGCCTCCACGATCAGCAGCAGCAAATCATTCCCTGCATCGACCTGAACCTCTCGCCGAACTGGGAGTTCAACGCCGGCGTAGGCGTGGGCGTCACCGCCGGCACCGATCACCTGCTGGTGAAAATGATCATCGGCTATCGCTTCAAACTGTGAAACGAACGCGCCGCGAATTCGCGTTCAGCATGACCGCAGCCGCGCTGTCGGCAACCACGCCCGCGCCTCGCGTGGCCATCACCATGGACGACTTCCGATGGCGAGGCATCCCCGGCGACGATCCAAAGAAAGCGAACCGCGCCCTGCTCGACGCCCTAGCCAAACATTCGAATCTCAAAGCCGCTCTCTTCGTTTGCGGAATGTACGTCGATCAACCCGCCGGCCGCCAACTGCTTCAACCCTGGAGCGATGCCGGCCACATCATCGGCAACCACACCTACTCGCATCCGTCTTACAACTCGCCGAAGGTCACCGCCGCCTCTTTCGGCGAAGACCTGCTGCACGCCGAAGAAATCTTAAAAGGATTCCCGTCGTTCCAAAAGATCCTCCGCTTCCCATTCCTGAAAGAAGGCGACACAGCCGCGAAGCGCGACGCCATGCGGGCGTTTCTAGCAGCACACAGCTACCACACCGGCCACGTCACCATCGACACCTCCGACTGGTACTTCGACCAGCGCCTCCACGCCCGTCTGGAAAAAGATCCCGCCTTCGACACGCGCCGCTATCGCGAGCCATATCTCGAACACATCCTGGACCGCGCCACCTACTACGACACCCCTGGCGCGCGCCGTCCTGAACAGAACCATCCCGCACACCATCCTGGTCCACTACACGCTGCTCAATGTCATCTTCCTGGACGACCTGCTAACAATGTTCGAGAAGAACGGCTGGCAGTTAGTCTCCGCGGAGACAGCCTTCAAAGACGAAGTGTTCAAACGCCAGCCGAACATCGTCCCAGCAGGCGAAAGCCTGATCTGGGCACTGGCAAAAGAATCCGGCCGCTTCAAAGATCGCCTCCGCTACCCCGGCGAAAGCGACGAATACGAAAAAGCCAAGCTAGACCGCCTAGGCCTGTAATCTCACGCCGTAGCGCACGCACTCTTGCGTGCCGCGCCGAGACTCATCTCGGCGCCCGGCTCACTGCCCGCGACGTCACCGCTCAGTTGGGGGGCTGACGTTGTCCCGTGAACTCCGTTTGAGGGTGGCTCAGTCGGAGACCTCCAAGCCGGTTGTCTATCAATCGCTTGACGCGATTTTCCCGTGTGCGAATGCCAGCGGCGGCAAACTTCAGCCAATACCCTCCCGAGCGTTCTTCGATGATGAGACTAATTTGCGATGTGGTGGCGGCTCGCCAAAAGTAAACGGTGGAATCCACCACAAGCGCAGGCGATGGGACACGAGCCTCTTGAGCGTTAGAAGGATTCTGCAGTGTGACAGATAGCTTCCGAGTAGCGACAAACCAGGCGTGAAGTCAAGTAACTCGCGGATAGCGCTTCCATTACGGCTGTAAGCTGATGAGCACGGCCGGAGCCTTGGTTCCTGCCACATCCAGCACGACCGGTACTGCGTTCCACACTGTCCCGTCCGGAAGGGAGCTCGGCAGTTGTACGTTAATCTGGGTCACGCCGGCGATCAGGCCGGGCGCGGCGCCGCTAAAGAGCGTGGTCCCGGCGACGCCTGCGAAGAAGACTTGCGGGGCGTAGATCGAGGTGTAGAAGTACGGCGGCGGTAACGGCGTGACCTGTCCATCGGCGAGTGGATTGAGGACGGTGTGGCTTGCGTTGGTCAGGTAACCCATGCCGGATGCGTATATCGAGACGATCGATCCCAGGCGCGCTGGACTGGCAGGCGTATTGACTGTGCCGTCCTGGTTGACGATGGCGCCCTGTCCCTTGATCGTAAAAATCGCCGCGTTGCTGTTATACCCAGCGACTTCAAGGGACGCAACAATTTGCGAACCCACTCTCACCTGGATCACCGGCTGGTTGCTTGCGAAAGGAAACGAGAACGGTGCCACGGCATGAATCTCATTCGCCTGCACAAAAAGCAGTGGCGCCGGCTGTGAGCCGAACAGGACCTGGACGCCACCGAGCGAAGTGGGGTATTGGCCGGCTCCGTCGGGCATCGCGCCGACAGCCGGAGACGGGCCGAGGCCGACACCGGAGAGCAGGAAGATCTCGCCCGGGGCGATTCCCTGGTTAATGACACTGGAAGCCAGATTCTGAGGACATGCAAAGTTGGCGGCGGGCTGGGCCGTGAGATCGATCTGCATGGCGATCGAGGAGCTGGTGTTATAGAAGGTGATGCGGCCGGGAGAAGCAAGAGAAACGGCGGTATCGTCGCCCTGGCGGAAATAGGTAGCGGCAATGATGGCGCCGGCGGGATTGGATTCGAGCACGAAACTTCCTCCGTTTTCCGAACACGGCAACGCGAGCGGCTGAACCGCGGCGGTGGGGATGAAGCCGGTTCCGTGCCCGAAGGCGTAGGCGTTGCCGGACGAATCGATTAGAAACGAGTCGAACTGTGCCTGAGCGACGTCGGTTTCGGCAAGGACGCGGGTGGCATCGCTCGACAACTTGAGAAAGTAACTGGCCCCTAACGGCCGGAACGGCGGCGTCACCACGAACGTCTGCTGCGCGAGCGGAGCGGGGCTTACTGCCAGGAACAGATTCTGGTCCGTAGCGATGGCGATGGCAACGCCCGCACCACCTATTTTCGGGGCGGCCGACGGAAGGAAAGTGGAATTCAGCACAGAGCCGGCCGACGTGTCGACAGCGGTGACGTAAGGTCCGCTGGCGGCGGACGAAGGCGGCGGAGAGAAATCGCCGGTAAGATAGACGCGGCCCGTGTTATCAAGATCGAAGGCCAGGATAGACGATCCCGAATAAGTGGAGTAAGTGAGAGCCGCGCCGGCGGCATTGAGTCGGGCGAAGAAGTATCCCGCGGTCTTAGGAGTGAGGGCGGCGCCGATCGTCGGAAAATCCGAGGAAGTGGTGGTCCCTGAAATGTAAACCGCGCCGGCGGCATCCACTGCGATCAGAGAAGGGACGTCGGAGCCGGAGCCGCCAAGGAACGTGGAAAACAGGAGAGCGCCGTCGGGGGAGAACTTCGCCACGAAGGCGTCGCCGCCGGGAGCAATATACGTGGGGCCGTAAGGGAATTCGGGATTGGAGACCACCACCGGGGCAAGCGGACCGGCATTCCGGGTCTGGACCACTCCCGGCGTGACGGGGAAATCGGGCGAGTATGTGTAGCCCGCGATGTAAATATTACCTTGAGAGTCTGTGGTGATGGCCGTGGCGCCGTCCTGGCTGCTTCCCCCGAGGTACGTGGCATAGAGTACATTTCCGGTGGGATCCTGTTTGATGAGATATCCGTGCTGGCAATAGACCGGGGTGGTTCCTTGAAAAGGCGAGAGATTCTCCATGGCGCAGACCGTAGACACGGCGGTCTTCTGAAATGCTGTCGCAGTGGTCTGGATGGAGTTGGTCTGGCCCGTCCGCCAGACGTTGCCGGCCACGTCGATGGCGGTCATACTGCGGGAGGCAGCCGAAAACAGCGGGGCCGCGACGAGCAGGGAGGCAAGGATGGGGACAAATTGCATGCAAATACCAGACCAACGTGCCATCCGCCACGGAATTGGGCCGCCCGATAACTCCTGGATCACGGGTATCCGGAAGTAGTCCGCTGGCATGGGAGGAGTCTAAGCTCACGGAGAGTTGCGTTCTTGAGTTGCTGCAACCGCCGCCCGAGGCGGTTGCATCGTTGAGCCTCCCTGTTCCTCCTATTGCAATCCAATATGAGGTTATGGCATGCTCATATTAGAACCCAATAGGAGTCCAATGGGTAGTTTGGTGTCGCCGCGTGAGGAACCCTATGAGACGAACCCGGAAGCTCTTCGTCCGGCTCTTCGGCCTTTTTGAAAAAAATCGCCGTGAGCGCGACCTTGCCGAAGAGATTGAATCTCACCTCCAACTTCATATCGCCGACAACATCCGAGCCGGAATGTCCCCCGGCGCTGCCCGCCGGGAAGCGCTGCTGAAACTCGGAGGCGTCGAGAGAACCAAGGATGAATATCGCGACCAGCGAAGCATTCCCACGCTGGAATCGCTGCTGCAAGATCTCCGCTACGCCGCCCGAATGTTGCGCCGCAGTCCGGGCTTTACCGCCGTGGCGGTGCTTTCCCTCGCGCTTGGCATCGGAGCCAACGCCACCATATTCAGCGTCATCAATTCGCTGATGCTGCGCGCGCTTCCGGTCCGAAATCCGGAGCAGCTTGTCACCATCGGCGACAACGACGGCCAAACCCGCACGAACTACTTCAAGGGCTACGGCCAGTACCAGAAATTCCGCCAGCTTACCCAGGTATTCTCATCCGTCGCCGCCGTCGGTAACGTCGATCGATCCAACGTCGCGATCAACGGAACCGGCGGCGGCATGGATACTGCACAAGTCCGGGTGGCCTTGGTCTCCGGAAACTATTTTTCGATGCTCGGCGTCCAGCCGCTGATCGGCAGAACCCTGACACCAGATGACGACCGCGTGCCGGGCGGTCATCCTGTCGCGATGATCGGCTATGGCTACTGGGAACGCCGCTTCGCCCTTTCCTCCGGCGTCATCGGGCGAACCTTGACACTGAACGGTACAACCTACACCATCGTGGGCGTAACTCCTCGGGGATTCCTGGGCGACTGGGTAGGCAGGCCCACGGACCTGTGGCTTCCCATCATGATGCAAGCTCAGGTCATGCCGGAGGGCCGTGTCGGGGTGCGCATCGTCGGACGCCTCAAGCCAGGCGTAATCATCCAGCAGGCCCAGGCTGCAGCCGAAGTGGTCCATCAGCGGGATTTGCGCGAATTCTGGCCCAATCCCACGCCCGAACGGATGCAATATATGGCGCGGCTGCATGTCGCGCTCGCGCCCGCCGGGGCCGGATTCTCGCCACAACGCGACTCCTATGGTGCGTCTTTGACCATCCTCATGGCTGTGGTTGGCGTGGTTCTGCTCATCGCCTGTGCGAATGTGACAAACCTGTTGCTGGCTCGATCTGCCGCGCGGCAGCGGGAGATGGCGGTGCGCCGGGCCATCGGCGCTGGTCATTTGCGCCTCCTGCAGCAACTTTTCACCGAGAGCGTTCTGCTGGCGTTGATGGGCGGCGCGCTCGGCCTGCTGTTCTCTGTGTGGGCCACCAACGCGCTGTCCGCGGCCGTCGGCTCCGGCCCCGTGCTGCTCGGTTCGCGATCGCCCTCGCCATGGATCTCGTTGGACCTGCATCCGGACTGGCGCGTTCTCTCCTTCACCGCGGGGCTGTGCCTGCTCACCGGCATCCTGTTCGGTCTTGCGCCGGCCTTTCGTTCCGCGGGGACATCGCTCTCGCCCGCTTTGATCGGACGCGGTGCGGTATCGGGAAGCGCTGGCGGCCGGTTCCGCCTGGGCAGGGTGTTGGTGGTCTCCCAGGTCGCGTTGTCATTGGTCCTGCTGATTGTCGCCGGGTTATTTGTGCGCACGCTTCACAATCTGAAATCCGCCGACCTGGGAGTCGATCGGCAACACTTACTGTTGATTTGGGCCGCGCCCGGCCAGGCTGGCCACCGTGGGCCGGAGCTGGCGGCATTCTGGCGGACTTTGCGCGACCGCCTAGCGTCGCTGCCAGGCGTGCTTTCCGCCAGCGAGTCGAGTATCGGATTGCTCACTGGCATTGACGGCGGCGGCCCCAGCGAGATGCTGAGAGTCGAGGGCCGTCCACCGAAGCCCGGCCTGTTGATGTGGCAAGCAGTGATCGCGCCACGCTTCTTCGAGACCGTTGGGGTCACCCTGCTGGGAGGCCGCGATCTCAACGAGCGCGACAACGAAGCGGGCGCGCCTCAAGTGGCCGTCATCAACGAAACCATGGCGCGCTTCTTTTTCGGCGGCGAGAATCCTATCGGAAAGCATTTTGGAAGCGGCCGCGACATCGGCACTCCCGTTGAAATCGTGGGAGTCGTCAGGGATGCAAAACACGGGGCGCCAGGCACGATCCGTGGCATGTGGTACGTCCCGTACCGTCCGGATTCAGGACTCGGAACTATGTGCGTCGTAGTGCGTGCAGCCGGTCCTGCGGCCGGCATGGCCGCGCGCGTCCGGCAGGAACTGCGTGCGATGGACGCGAGTCTGCCCGTCCTCAAAATCGACACGGTCGACGAGCAACTTGATACCGTCCTCGTTCAGGAGCGCCTTACTGCATCGCTCGCCGGGATGTTCGGCGGCCTCGCGGCGATCCTAGCCTGCCTGGGCCTCTACGGTGTCATGTCCTACACCACCGCGCGGCGCACCAACGAGATTGGCATCCGCATGGCGCTGGGATCGACACGGCTGGAGGTGCTTCACCTGGTGCTGATGGAGAGTCTGTTGATGATTGTGATTGGGACCGCAATCGGAATTTCCGCCGCGCTCGGGGCCACTCGCCTGATTTCGACGAAATTGTTCGGCATCACCGCCACCGATCCGATCACGATTGCAGCCGCGGCATTACTGATGATCGCCGTGGGCGCACTGGCTGGCTTCCTCCCGGCACAACGAGCGTCGCGGGTCGACCCAATAGCCGCGCTACGTTATGAGTAGGGATCACGCCAAATCCGAAACCCGATTTCCCACCCCCTCAGCAGCTTCCAGGAAACCCGCACCCGAGACCGCCGCCCCCACCTGCTACAAGAGGTCATGGCCAGACTTCCCCGCCGGCACCCGCAGCCCCGGACGCATTCCTGGAAACGCATAACTACAAAGGACTTCCGTAGAAAATGGGTTCGTTTTGTCAAAACGCGAATCGCCGTCTTCGGTGACCATTGCGATGCGCCACCGTCTTTCCCACAGCCCACAACCTACAACCTACAACCCACGTGCTATGATCGGTGCGTCCCAAGAAACACCACCACTCGGAGGTGCGAAATGGCCAGCCAGGTCGCAAAAACGAATAAACAAATCTCGGTCGACGCCGCGCAGCGCCTCGCCTTCGACCTCGCGCGCGTCTGCGAGAAAGCCGCCATCGCCGCCGCCCGGACCATGGGCCAGGGCGATCGCAAAGGGTCCGACCATGCTGCCGTCCAAGCCATGCGCGCCGCCTTCGAAGATGTCGCCATCGCCGGCAACATCGTCATCGGTGAGGGCGAGCGCGACGAAGCGCCCATGCTCTACATCGGCGAGCACGTGGGCGCCCCGCCGCAGGATGGCGTCGAGTATCCCGCCATCGACATCGCCGTCGACCCGCTCGAAGGAACCAACCTCTGCGCCACGGGCGCGAATAACTCCATCGCGGTGCTGGCCGCGTCCGATGCGGGCGGATTGCTCCACGCGCCCGATTGCTACATGGAAAAGATCATCGCCGGTCCCGGCTGCCAGGGCGCGCTGGACATCGATGCTCCCGTGGAAGACAATCTCAAATCCATCGCCCACCGTCTGGAACGCCAAGTGAAGGATTTGGTGGTAATTGTTCTCGATCGTCCGCGCCACGAAAAGTTGATCGCCGATATTCGCGAAGCCGGCGCGCGCATCCGCCTGATCGGCGACGGCGACCTCTCCGCCGGAATCACCGCGGCCGTGCGCGGCGCGGGCGTCCACGTGGTAATGGGAACCGGTGGCGCGCCGGAAGGCGTAATCACCGCGGCCGCCATGCGCTGCCTGCACGGTGAGATGGTCGGCCGCCTGGTGGTCGACAACAAGGAACTCGAGGCGCGCATGGAGCGAATGGGCATCACCGATCCGCACAAGATCTACCGCGCCGAAGACCTGGCCCCCGGCAATCAAATAATCTTCGTAGCCTGTGGCGTAACGCCCGGCAGCCTCCTGCAAGGCGTCCGTTTCTTCGGCGACGGCTACCGCACCCACTCCATGGTAATGACTTTGAATCCGAACAACGTCCGCTTCCTGGACACAGTCCACGTCACCAGAAAACCGGGCCCCCGCGGCGTCCGCCTGTATTAGGAAAGGAATCCAGAATGCGCACGACAGTCCGGTAAACGGCCTTCTGGATTGTGGCTCCTGGCTCCTGGATTCCACGAAGCGGG
>DASQGY010000272.1:0-12609 GCA_035632375.1 Bryobacteraceae bacterium
GCAAGAGTTGGTACTGCTCCAGTGGTCCGTGCCCTCGGGCAATCCAGCCGGCTCGCGCAGCATGGACGGCAACTCATGGGACGAGCGCGGCCGCAGCCTGGGCACGTCGTTCTCCTACCCCAGCTTCCAGCAGATTCGCGCGCGCAACCAGGCGTTCACCGATGTCTTCGCCTTCGGCGACTTGGGCGATCATCTCACCGTCGTCGTCGACGGTGAGGCAGCCTTGGCTCGCGGACAGGCGGTCTCCGGAAATTACTTCTCGACGCTCGGCATCCAGCCTGCGGCAGGGCGTATGTTCGTCGACGCGGACGATCGCGCGGGAGCGGTGCCAGTCTGTGCCATCAGTAACGGTTACTGGAAGCGCAGATTCGGTGGCGACAGCTCTATTGCCGGGAAAGCGGTCACTATCGCCGGCATTCCCTTCACCATCATCGGCGTGACGCCGGCGGAATTCTTCGGCGTACAGCCGGGCCGCATCATCGACCTCTGGGTCCCGCTGTCGGCCAAGCCATTGGTTGCGCCGGACCCGAGAAATTCGAACTTATGGGCCGCCGACTACTGGTGGATGCTGATGATGGGCAGGCTAAAACCAGGTATCTCCGAGCGACAGGCGACCGCCGGTTTGGACGTAATTTTCAAGCAGAGTGTGACACCCGATCCCGACGATCTTACCGCAGCGCAGGGCAAGCGTCGTAGAATCGCCGATTTGGAACTGACGCCCGGCAGCCAAGGGCTTGACCACTTGCGGCGACAATTCTCGCGTCCGCTATTCATCCTTATGGGTATAGTCGCGCTAGTGCTCCTGATTGCCTGCGCCAACGTAGCCAACTTGCTCTTGGCCCGCGCCAGGTCGCGGCAGAAGGAGATTGGCGTGCGGCTGTCGCTCGGCGCATCGCGCGGCAGGCTGATCAGGCAATTGCTGACCGAAAGCGTACTGCTGGCCGGTCTCGGCGGTGCGCTGGGTCTGGCGTTGGCCTATTGGGGCAGCGGGCTGCTGGTAACGTTCATTTCGCCCGCCAACAATCCACTCGCGCTGAAGCTGAGTCCCGACCTTCGAGTCCTGGGATTCACGGCCGCGATATGCCTGCTTACCGGGCTGCTGTTCGGCTTGGCGCCGGCATGGCGCGCGACCAGAGTGGAACTGACTCCCGCGCTGAAGCAGAGTGCTTCAAGCCTCCGCGCCGGCCACGCTGGGCTGGGCTTAGCAAAGACGCTGGTCATCGCGCAAACGGTTCTGTCTCTGGTGTTGCTGTTTGGCGCTGGTTTGTTCGTGCGAACGCTGGTGAATCTGAAGAATCTGGACACTGGATTCGACAAGGAGAATCTGCTGCTCTTCGGTGTGAATCCGCTGAAGGCTGGCTACAAGGGTGCAGCGCTCACCGACTTTTACACGCGCGTGCAGCAACGCGTCGGCACGCTGCCAGGCGTGGTCTCCGCTACGTCGTCGCTCCATCTGTTGCTGAGCGGCAGTTCCCGAGGCAACAGCATTTGGATACCGGGCTATGCGCCGAAGCCGGACGAACGGATGAGTGTCCGCGTAGTGCCCGCTGGGCCGAAGTTTTTTGAAACGATGAAGATTCCTTTGCTGCATGGCCGCGATTTCAACGACGCAGACAACGAAAAGGCGCCGCAGGTGGTGGTAGTTAACCAGACGCTGGTAAAACGCTATTTTGAAGACCGCGACCCGATCGGCCAGCGGATCGGCTGGGGCCAGCCAAGAGCCGAGATGGAGATCGTGGGCGTGGTGAAGGACGCTAAGTACGACTCCTTGCGCCGCGCCACGCCAGCCACCGTCTATCAGCCTTTCCGGCAAGCGTCGAACCTGAACTGGATGCACTTCGAAGTGCGCACAGCGACCGACCCGAGGACCTTAATCCCGGCGGTGCGTAACGTTGTGGCCTCACTCGACCGGAATGTCCCGCTCTTCGATGTCAAAACTCAAATTGAGCAGGTGGACGAATTGCTTTTGCAGGAGCGCTTGTTCGCCAAGCTGACCAGCTTCTTCGGACTGCTCGCTCTATTGCTGGCTTGCGTAGGTTTGTATGGGATCATGTCCTACGCGGTGGTGCGCCGCACGGGTGAGATCGGTATCCGCATGGCGCTGGGCGCGCGGCGATGGGACATCCTGGCGATGGTGCTCCGCGAAACATTGCTTCTGGTGACCATCGGCGTGGCGATAGGGATTCCGGTTTCGCTCGCCGGCATGCGCTACGCCGCGAGCGTGATCTCGGACCTGTTGTATGGTCTGAAGACCACGGACCTCACCACAGTTGGGATCGCCGTGATGTTGTTGATAGCGGTGTCGTCATTCGCGGGATTTCTGCCCGCGCGGCGCGCTTCCCACGTGGAGCCGATGGTGGCGCTGCGGGACGAATAGTCAGGTGTCACGAAACACGTCGCTGTCCGGTCTTAATGGTGGCGAGGTAACTTCGAGTGGCAAGATGTTCCATGCAACATAACGACGCTGGTCAGGCAGGAGCCGGCGCGATTGACCGGCTGGCCGAGTTCAACCGGTATCGCGGACTGTTGTTCTCCATTGCCTACCGCATGCTGGGAAGCGTGGCGGACGCCGAAGATATTCTCCAGGAGGCGTTCGTCCGCTGGCAGCGGGCTTCCGACACCGATATCCAATCAACCAGGGCGTTCCTGGTAACGGTGGTGAGCCGACTTTCGATCAACCATCTCCAATCGGCGCGGGTGCAGCGTGAAGAATACGTTGGCCAGTGGCTGCCCGAGCCAGTGGTTACAGGATCCACCGTCGATCCGTTCAACATTGCCCGCGTGGATGAATCTCTTTCTATGGCTTTTCTGGTTCTGCTGGAGCGGCTGACGCCGGTGGAACGAGCGGTCTTTCTTCTCCGCGAAGTTTTTGACTACGACTACTCCGAGATTGGCCCGATCGTCGGAAAGGACGAGGCGAATTGCCGGCAGATTCTGCGCCGGGCGCGCCAGCACATGGCGGAGGTTCGGCCGCGATTCAAGGCATCGCCCAAGCAGCGGGAGCTGCTGCTCGAAAATTTTTTGCAGGCGACGGCTACCGGCGATCTCGACGGCCTGGTTGGCTTACTGTCCAGCGACGCCGTGCTCCATTCCGACGGTGGCGGCAAGGCGGCGGCCATCCCCAACGTGATTCACGGCTCGGACAACGTAGCGCGAGCGATTCTCGGAAGCCTCAGAAAACTGGTGCCGGCCAACCTGACCACGCTCCCCGGTCAGTTCAATGGCGAGCCCGGCATTATCAGCTACCTGGAAGGCCGCCCCTATTCGGTGCTCACACTCGAAATCGACGAGAACCGGATTCAAGGGATCTACGTGGTGACCAATCCCGAAAAGCTTGTCCACCTTCCGCCGCTTCCCGCTGCGCCCGGCTGATGTCACACGGCGAGGCCCTGCCCGGTCTCTTGGGCATGAGTACTTCAAAGCGAGACATATGGGCCGGACGGATTCTAACCGGCATCGTAACCTTTGCTCTTCTAGGCAGCGGGATCGCGAAGATTGCGGGAGTTCCCAAAATGGTGGACGGGCTCACTCATGCTGGAATCCCTGCGGCGTCGATCCTGGCCATCGCGGCTCTCGAACTATCGTGCCTGATCCTCTACCTGATTCCGCGTACCACAGTGCTCGGAACACTGCTGCTCACTGGATACTTCGGCGGAGCGACCGTGACGCATTTAATCGGCGGCGAAAGTCTTGTGCCGCCGCTCGTCGTCGGGCTAGTGGTTTGGGGCGGCGCATATTTCCGTGTGCCCGAGCTTCACGGGTTGCTCCCGTTCCGGAACGCGCGTGAGAAACTCGACGCCCGCGCCGGCGTACGAAATGAACAGCCGCTTCCTACTCGTGGCTGAGACAAATCGAACACAGGTGAAAGGAGAAAACACCATGAAACACTTCTCGCGTTTTGCACCCTGGATTAACAGGCTGGTCCTTGCAGCGGCAACGGTGATCTTCACGGCCATCGGCTTGCGGTATATCGCCGATCCCGTGCGGGCTTCGGCGGCCACGGGCGTCACCCTCAATTCGGGACTGGCTGAGACCACCACGCGCATCGGATTCGGAGCATTCCCATTGGCGTTCGCGATTTTCAGCTTTGTATGCCTACTCTCCAGGCGACGTCTGCTGGTGGGAGTCAGCTTGGTGATAACCGTAGTGACGACAGCGATCGCGGTTCGCCTCTTCAGCATCGCGGCTGACGGAATGGTGCCCCAAAGTGTAAGGTTGTTCGTCCCGGAGACGGCTATCCTTCTGTTGTCCATCACCGGCCTTCTGCTGGAAGGCGCCCGAAGCAGGCATCAACCAAGGGAGGCCGTATGACGAACCGCAACTATGGCTTGTCACTTCGGTCCCACCTTGTTCCGCAGCCGGCCTGGCTGCCCGAAAGCGCGTGGCCGTTCCGGAGTTTCGGAATTGAATCGAACGGTTCCAGGCTAGCGGTAAACGAGGCCGGCTCGGGTCCGGTGCTGTTGTTTGTACACGTAGGGACGTGGTCGTTTATCTGGCGGGATCTGGTCACACGGCTTGCGCCTCATTTCCGCTGCATCTTCTTCGACGCGCCGGGGAATGGCCAGACCCAGGACCGATCAGACAGCGCCGTGACCATGCAAGACGCTGCCGAAGCCGTCGCAACAGTTATCACTGCACTGGATCTGGAAGACTTCACGCTGGTGATCCACGATCTCGGCGGGCCGGCCGCGCTGGCGGCTGTTGCCGGAATGCCGGAGCGAGTCCGCGCAATCGTTGCGATGAATGCATTTGGTTGGAATCCGGAAGGGGCGGCTTTGCGAGGGATGCTCGCGGTGATGGGGAGTCGAGTCATGCGCGAGTTCGATGTCTTGACTGGATTGCTGCCGCGGATCACTTCCAGCTCGTTTGGAGTTGGCCGGCACATGGATGAACTTAGCCGCCAAGCATTCCGCGCGGGCATGTCGCGAGGCATCCGTGCTTTTCACGACTACCTGCGCGACGCGCGCCGATGCGTCGGGTTATACCAGAGAATCGCCCGAGCGCTCGAGGGGCCTCTGGCGCGAGTCCCGGCGCTCACCGTTTTCGGGGAGCGCAACGATCCTTTCGGTTTTCAGAAGCGTTGGAAGGATTTGTATCCAGACGCGCTCCAGGTGGTGATTCCCAAGGGAAATCATTTCCCGATGTGCGACGCTCCGGATTTCGTCGCCCGCACCGTTCACGACTGGTACCGGGAGTGCGTCGTTGGAGCTTCGGAAAAAGTGTTGATCGAAAAAGGAAGGTGACAAGAGACATGAGGCTAAAACAAACTCGATTGGTGACGAAAGACGTATTGGGTCTGGCTCAGTTCTATGAAGCGATCACCGGCGTCAATCGCGCACCTGGTGGCCCGGTATACGTTGAATTTCAAGCGCCTTGCGATGGGTTGGCGATAGCGGGCGAAGCTGTCCAGGATGCCTATGGATCGGACGTTGTCGCTACAGCGGCAAATCGATCGGCGATCCTCGATTTTGAAGTTGAGGATGTCGATCGTGAGTACCATCGGCTACGGAACACGGTGAAGGACTGGGTGTTGACGCCGACGGATCAACCGTGGGGCACCCGGGCCATACTGTTTCGCGACCCGGACGGAAACCTCATCAACTTTTTCGCTCCGATTCGCGCTGCTACGCCCGCCTGAAGCCCATGAATCGAAGCCTCATCGGACGCACGGCTCTGGTCACCGGCGGCACGGATGGAATCGGCAAGGAGATCGCGCGGGGGCTGGCGGCTAGAGGCGCACGACTAATCGTTGTCGGAAGCAATTCGGACAAAGGACGCCTGGTGGAACGCGAACTGCGCGACGGCGCCGGTCACGATAACGTACATTTTCTGCAGGCCGACCTCAGTCTCATGCGCGAAGTCAACCGCCTCGCCGGTGCAATCGAAGCACGCTGCGGGCGCCTGCATTATCTGGTACATTCCGCCGGCATCGTGCGGGGCCGGCACACACTGACAGCTGAAGGCGTCGAGTCGAATTTTGCGGCCGGGTACTTGAGCAGATTCGCTTTGACGGGCCGCCTGCTCGGGCTCTTGGAGCGATCCGGCGAAGCCGGCGCGGCGGCTAGAATCCTGTTCATTAGCGGTGCAGCCCGCGGCGGAAAAATACATTACGAAGACGTGAACCTGACCCGCAACTTCGGTCTGTTGCGAATGATTTGGCAGCTCTGTGAAGCGAACGACGTATTTGTCGTAGAGCAGGCGCGGCGTCTGGCAGAGGCTGGCCTGGATTCTCGGGTGATCATCTCGGCTCTCAAGGTGGGCGTGGTGCGTACGAATATCCGCCGTGAATTTCCGTTTTGGATGAGGGCGCTGGCCACTCTGGTGTTCGATCCATTTCTGGCGCAGACAGCAATGGCAGTGGCGGAGAATGCGTTGCGACTTCTCGTCTCGCCGGAGTTCGAGAACGCGTCGGGCGAGCTCTTCGTCCAAATCAAGCGATTCAAGCATGTGACGCCGGAGGCCCGTACCAGCGATCCGGCCGAAGGGCATCGCCTTTGGGATCTCAGCTTGCGGCTCGCCGATCCAGTGCGATACCTCCGATCTTCCGCCTAACGGCACCGCAGATGGGCCGTCAAAGGAACATGGCCGTAGGAAGTGGCTCTCTGGATAATCTGTTCCAGGATCTTCGCTACACCTTCCGGACGCTGCGGCGCGATGCCGGATTCACCACCTTCGCCATTCTCATCGTTGGGTTTGGAATCGGCGCCAGTTCCACGGTCTTCAGCGTTGCTAACGCTGTGCTGATTCGTCCGCTGCCGTTTCATCAGCCCGACCGCCTGGTATGGATAGCCAATCACGACACCAGCGGTCTGTCCGGCCAGACCACGCAGGTGGGACACTTCCTTGACCTGCGCGAGCGGAATCAATCCTTCTCCGACATGGCCGCTTACTTCGCGTTCTACGGCGTCGGCGACAACAAACTCACCGGTCAAGGCGAACCGGAGCGTTTGAGCGGCGTACCGGTTTCTCAGAATTTCTTTTCGCTGCTGGGCGTGCAGCCGCAGCTCGGCCGATTGTTCACGGCCGAAGAATGCAAGTGGCACGGCCCCAAGGCCACGCTCCTGAGCCATGGTTTGTGGGAACGGCGCTTCGGCTCCGATCCCGGAATTGTGGGCCGTGCCCTGACATTGGATGATGAACCGGTCACCGTGGTTGGAGTCCTGCCCTCGTCGTTCGATTTCGCATCGGTGTTCGCTCCCGGCAGTCACATCGATCTCTATGTGCCTTTTCCGCTCACTGCCGAAACGAATCGCTGGGGTAATACTCTGGCGGTGATCGGCCGGCTCAAACCTGGTGTCGCAGTTGGAAGCGCTCAGGCGGAGGTGCGAGTCCTTGCCGATCAGATCAGCCGCGCTCATCCGGAACGCAATACGTTTGAAGGCAAGCTCACCCTGCTGAAGGAGCATGTCAGCGGCCGGATGCGGCCCGCTTTGATCGTGCTCGGCTGCGCAGTTGGCGTGGTGATGCTGATTGTCTGCGCGAATCTTTCAAACCTGTTGCTCGCGCGAACGGCGACGCGTCAAAAGGAGATCGCCATCCGCACTGCGCTCGGCGCCGGCCAGCGGCGTCTGATTCGCCAGATGCTGACGGAGAGCGTTACGCTTTCCTGTTGCGGCGCAGTGCTGGGCCTGGTGCTCGCCGTCGCCGGGGCCCGGGCTCTCACTCACTTGAACGCGGTCAGCATCCCGCTGCTTCAGGACGTTCGCACTGACCCAACGGCGCTCGGCTTCATCCTGATTCTCGCTGTCCTCACCGGCCTGATCTTCGGTCTGGTGCCCGCCTTACATATCCCAGCCACCGCACTCCACGACGCACTCAAAGACACCAGCCGCGGTTCCACCGAAGGGAAGCGGCGCGGTTGGATACGCAACTCGCTGGTAGTTGCCGAGATCGCCTTCGCTTGCGTGCTGCTGGTCGGCGCGGGCCTGCTGATTCGAAGCTTCCTTCGCGTACTGGACGTCAACCTGGGATTTCGGCCAGAAAGAACCGCCGCCGTCCGCGTCGATCCCGAACGAAAGTACGTCACGCAGGCTCAGCAGAACGCCTATTTCGACGAAGTGCTTCATCGGGTCAAAGCCGTTCCTGGCATTGAAGCCGCCGGGCTCACGGATGCTCTCCCACTCGGGCGCAATCGAAGTTGGGGCGCGCCCGCCAAGGGGCAAGTGTACGCAAAAGGCAAATTCCCAGTCGCGTTTGTGCGCGTGGTGAGCGACGGATACGTCAGCGCCATGGGTATTCCGTTGCGCGACGGCCGCGACATTTCGGAACGCGATACGCCTGCCAGCGAGCCGGTGATCGTGATCAACGAAACCATGTCGCGCACGTTATTCCCGGGCGAGAATGCGCTCGGCAAGATCGTTCGCGCGTGCGGCGACAGGCGCGTGGTCGGCGTAGTTGGCGACGTGCGGCACTTGGCGCTGGAACAGGGCGCAGGCATGGAAATGTACCTGCCAATCCGGCAGTGCCAGGATTTTTCTTCCGTCGACCTGGTGATTCGGACGTCACTTCCACCGGCGGAGTTTGCCTCGGCTATTCGCACCGCGCTCAAGCCGATTGAGCCGAATCTGCCCGGCAACGAGTTCCGGACCATTCGCCAGTTGGTGGATAAAGCGGTCTCGCCGCGTCGATTTGTAGTGCTGCTGCTCGGCGGCTTCGCACTGTTCGCGCTGATTCTGGCGTCGCTTGGAATCTACGCGCTGATTTCCTATGCGGTGAATCAACGAACGCAGGAAATCGGAATTCGGATGGCGCTGGGCGCATCGGCGGGAGAGTTGCAGAGAAGGATCATCGTGCAGACACTGGGTCTGGCAGCGATCGGAATGCTTATCGGTGTTGCCGCATCGTGGGCGCTGGCACAAGCGCTGCGAGGGTTCCTGTTCGAAGTGACCGCCACAGACCCGCTGACCTTCGGCGGCATGTTGGTGGTGATCACCATGGTAGCCGCGATTGCGGGATACGTCCCCGCTCGCCGTGCATCGCGAATCGATCCAATGGTTGCGCTTCGCGCGAATTAATCGGCCTATCGTTCCAACAGCGCCGCGTAGCGAGTCCCGCGCCAGATCTTGGCCGCGTCCTTTAGCTCGATGATCTCCCGCAACGCCGCCTGTTTGTCGGTGGCGCGGTCGTAATAATCGCTGGCGATTTCAGCGCCGATCCAGTAACCCAAGTCAGCGGGGCGGTCCTTGATCCCGTTGCCGTCGTAGAGCCAGCCCTTGAAAACCTGGCCGTGAGCTTTTTGCGCGAACTCCTGGAACAATTCATCGCGGCGCGGCTCCGCCCACTCGCGCACATGCTCGTTGATGGTGCGCCCCGTTACGACGCGAGAGACAAAATCCGCCGCGCCTTCGCGCAGGCTCTGGTCCAGCAGCACTTTCGATGAATGGCTCTTCTGCTCGAAGTGCACCAACTCATGGATGACGATTACCGGCACTTCGTCCACTGGCTTGAGAACCGCTTTGAGCCAGGGGTCCAGCTCGCTCTCGTCGGTCTCGGGAGCGCGGACGTGGATCTCAGCGCCGATCAGCAGGCCATGATCGGAAGCTGTGCCACCAGTATCCGCAATGCCAACAAGAAAATATACGTCGGGGAAAACCGCCTCCGGATAAAGTTCCTGGAACCGCTCCAAGTAACGCCGGATGGTGTCCGTTTGGCCGGCAATGCGCAGCGTAGCTGGCCGCATGGTCCGGTAGAACTTGGGCAGGTGCGCAACCTCCTTGGCGAGATCATCGGCACTCTTGATGCGCAGCCGCAGGAAGTCCCGCAACCCGGGCGATCCCTTGTCCAGGTATTCGCGCTGAAAAACCGCGGCGCGATTTTCAGGAGTCGCGAGGTCGTAAGCGCGCCAGAAATTATCGATGTCACTGGTGACCAGGCGGACCTTGGCAGGGTCGGCGGCGAGGGCGAGTGACGAAATCAGGAGAAGCAGCGGGATCGATCGCATGGAGTAACAGACGTCAGTCGTACATGCCTGGGTAGGCTTCCCGCATCCCGGCCGCCTGCTTTTGCGCGTTTTCTATTTGGACCAACTTCCCTTTGCCGATTCCCGGGCACCAGGCCGCAGTCTTGCGCCATTCCCTTTTGTCGTCAACCAACTCCGGCCAAAAGGGAAAAATGCGGCACTGCGTGGGCTTGGCCGGATGGATGGAACAGCCATTTTCTTCGAGAAAATGGCACTGCGAATGGCGCGGCATCCGGAGGCGCATCAGCCGTTTGGTGCGGTAGACGTAGCGGCGCTCGAAGTCGGCCGGGCGCATACCGATAAACCGGGCGATCCGGACCAGGTCGGCTTCGGTGAGGTAAACGAACCCCTTCTGGCGGCAACAGTTGGTGCATCCGGCTTGGCACTCGAATCGTATACCGGTCATTTTGCAGTACTTCCAGGGCCAGTAGTAGGACTATGATACCGCGTAAAACCGGGGACAGACGGAACGTTTCGGCTCCGGATTGCAAACGTTCCGTCTGTCCCCGGTTTTACAGTTGTCTGTCCCTGGTCTTACGGCACTGGGAATCCCCCTAACCGTTACTAGAAAAAGTAGTCTAAAGGCTGGATGGAAGTGGAAGCCGGCGGCGCAGTCGAGCGAGCGCGGTCCGGGGACAGCGACGCGTTCCGGCTGCTAGTCGAGCAGCACAGCCGCGCCATTTTCCGATTGGCTTTTCGTATGACTGGAAATGAAGAAGACGCCGAAGACGTAGTACAGGAGACTTTCCTGCGAGCGTACAAGCAACTGGACAAGTACGAAGCGCGGTCGAGTTTCTCCACCTGGCTGTACCGCATCGCCTCGAACTACTCGCTCGATCTGATCCGCATGCGCAAGCGGCACGAGAGCAAACGCGAGCGTGGAACAGAAGAGGATCACCGGGACATCCTGCAGTCGCTTCCCATGGACACGCCGGGCCCTGACCGTCTGATGTACGGCGCCGAAGTGAAGGACAAGGTGAACGAAGCGTTGAACGAGTTGAGCGCGCAGGAACGGACGGCGTTCGTGCTGCGGCATTTTGAAGGACTGTCGATCGAAGAGATCGGCGAGGCGCTCGGCACTGGGGCCAACGCGACCAAGCATAGTATTTTTCGAGCGGTTCAAAAACTCCGCAGGAGTTTGGAGCCGCTGGTAGGACCAGCAAGATGAATCACATTAGCGAAGAACAATTGGTGCTCTTCTATTACGGAGAGCAGGCGGAATCGGCCGGGATCGAGAGCCATCTCGAAGAGTGTGAAGCGTGCCGCAAAGAATTCCGCTCGTTGCAACTGCTGTTGAACACCGTGAATTCGGCGCCCGTTCCCGAGCGTGGACCGGAGTACGGCCCAGAGGTCTGGAAGCGGATCGAGAAGCACGTGGGCCGCGGCCGGCGGCGCGGGTTCCAGTGGTGGATCTGGGTGCCGGCGATGGCCGGCCTGGTGCTGGTGTCGTTCATGGCCGGCCGGTTGTCGCATCGGGCGGTAGGCCCGGTGACGACGGTGGCCACGACATCCACCGCTTCGAGCGATTCGTCGAACACGGCCAGCACAACGAGCGCGAACACTAAATTCCGCGAGCGCATTCTTCTGGTGGCAGTAGGCGATCACCTGGAGCGCTCGCAGATGGTCCTGGCGGAGTTGACCAACGCGCCCAATGGCCAAGGCAAGCTGGATATCACCGATGAGCGCCAGATGGCCGCGGATCTGCTGGACGATAACCGCCTCTACCGGCAGACAGCGCGCAGCACCGGCGACACCGCCGTAGCAAGTGTGCTGGACGATCTGGAGCGCGTGCTGATCGAGATCGCCCACAGCCCTACCGAAGTGTCGAATGTGCAGCTCGACGATCTACGGCAACAGATTGAAAACCGGGGCCTGCTCTTCAAAGTGCGGGTGCTGGGATCGAGAGTGCGCGAGCAGGAAAGCAAGCCCGCGCCAGATAAAGACAGAAACTCAAAGAAGCTTTAGGGAAGAAAGGCAAGGAAGAAAAAATGACTACAAAACATAGATCGATGGTGATGACCGCGCTTTTTGTCGTGCCGGCAGTCTTGGCACTTTCACAGGAACCGCCCGCCCCTCCAGCGCCTCCCGCTGCCCCCGCGGCGAGGCCGATGCGCCCGCTACGCGTCCCGACTGCTCCGCCGGCGCCGATGGTGTGGCGTGACGACTTGATGCCGCCGGATCCACCTATGCCGTTCGCGGCGCCGGCGATGCCGCTCGCGCCAATGCCTCCGATGCCACCGATGGCGGCGTTCGGCTCGATGGATTTATTGGAACCAATGGCGGCAATCGCACCAATGGCCCTGCTGGCGCCGACAAGGCCTCTGGCCGCTCTGGCCGGGATCGCCGCGATGCCTCCGCTCCCTCCGTCTTTGTCCGAGCTCGGGCTTTTGGCTTACCAGAATGCACGCGCAACCACACCGGAGGCGGCCGCGCGCGCCCGGGCAAGTGCGGAGGCCCGTCGCGGACAGGATCGGGAAGATCGATATTATCGCCAGGGCAAAGCATACCTGGACCGTAAGGACTACGACAAAGCAATTGACTCGTTCAATCGCGCGTTGGAAGAAAAAGGAACGCGCGCCGATGGAGCGCTGTATTGGCGGGCGTACGCGCAAATCCGGCTCGGGAAGCGCGATGAGGCGATCGCCACTCTG
>DASQGY010000273.1:0-25498 GCA_035632375.1 Bryobacteraceae bacterium
CGATGATCTTGCCGTCGCGAACCAGGACCGAACCGTTCTCGATTACAGGGCCTGCGAGTGTGTGAACAGTGCCGCCCTGGAGGATAAAGCTGTTGTCCTGCTGCGCGTTTTGGGCGCACAACAGACCGGCCCAAACGAACAGTACAAGACGCATGGAAAGCGCTTCTAGTCTCCTGCCTGGAGCACTGGTTGGAGGGGTTTCGCCGCCCGCGCGCTCCGCCGTTCCAGGATACTCGCCATGTACGTATAAACCACCGGCGTCAGATACAGGGTCATCAATTGCGAAAACACCAGGCCGCCCACTACGGCCATGCCCAGCGGACGCCGCGCCTCGCCGCCCGCGCCCCAGCCGAGCGCCATCGGGATTCCGCCCAGCAGCGCGGCCATGGTGGTCATCATGATGGGACGGAAACGGATCAGGCAGCCTTCGTAGATCGCATCCGCGGGCGGCTTATTCTCTTTGCGCTCGGCTTCCAGTGCAAAATCGATCTGCATGATGGCGTTCTTCTTCACGATACCCATCAGCATGATTAGCCCCACGAAGCTGTAGATGTTCAACTCAATGTGGAACAGCAGCAGAGTAAGCAGCGCGCCGAATCCCGCCGAGGGCAGACCGGAAAGAATGGTCAGCGGATGAATGTAACTTTCGTAGAGGACTCCGAGAACGATGTACACCACCAGAATGGCGATCAGCAGCAGCAGCCCCATGTTGCGCATGGAATCCTGAAAGACTTTGGCCGCGCCCTGGAAGGTTCCGGTGATGGTGGCCGGCAGGGTGTTCTTGGCAACTTCTTCGATCGCGTCGGTGGCCTGCCCCAGCGCAAACCCCGGCTTCAGCGCGAACGAAATGGTTACCGAAGGCAATTGCCCGGAGTGTGGAATGCTCATGGGCCCGGCCATGAACCGCAGATGCGCAACCTCCTGGAGCGGAACCAGTATTCCGGCATTCGATTTCAGGTAAAGCAACTTCAGCGAATCGTCGAAGGTCTGATATTGCGGCAGGATCTCCAGCAAAACCCGATACTGATTGTTCTCGCCGTAGATTGTAGAGACTAGTTGCGGACCATATGCGTCGTAGAGCGAGTTCGCGATGTTTCGCCAATCCACCCCCAGCGAAGCTGCCCGATCCCGATCGATGGTGATCTCAATCTGCGGATTCTTGATCTGCAAATCGCTGGTGACATCCACCAGCCCCGGTATGCGCGCAACCTCGCGCTCCAGCTTCGGGGCCTCGGCATAAAGGTGTTCTGTGTCGGGGCCGTACAGCGTGTAGTCGTAGCTGGCCTTGGCCATGCGTCCGCCGACACGAATGGATTGCGGGATGGACATGGAAACCTGCAGGCCGGTGAAGCGCGACATCTTGGGCCGCATCCGGGCCACAATCTGCGCGACTGTCTCCTTACGCTGCCGGCGCGGCTTCAGGTTTACCGAAATGCTGCCCGTATTCGATCCGCCGAATCCGCCCATTCCACCGCTCCGAGCGAAGAAGCTGGTGACCGCCGGATCCTGCACCACGACTTCAGAGACTTGCTTGGCGTAATCCACCATCCGATAGTAAGAGGTACCCTGCGCCGCCTGGATATTGATCTGGAACTGATCGATATCCGTTTCGGGGATGAAGCCTTTTGGTACGTATACGTATAGGTAAGCGGTTGCGCCCAACACCGCCACGAACATCACCAGCATCACCGGCCGATGGCGAAGCACCCAGCCCAGGCTCGAAGCGTACACGCTACGCGTCGCCGTAAACGAGTGCTCGATGGCCCGATACAGCACACCGTGCGTCTTGCTCACCGATTCGCTCAGGAAGCGGCTGCACAACATCGGGGTCAGGCTGATGGAGACCGCGCCTGAAATCAGAATGGCGGCGCAAATGGTGACTGCGAACTCGCGAAAGAGCCGCCCCAGGATGCCGGACATGAACAGAATCGGGATGAAGACCGCGGCCAGCGACAGCGTCATCGAAACGATGGTGAATCCGATTTCCTTCGACCCCATTAGCGCCGCCTGCAGCGGCTTCTCGCCTTTTTCCATATGCCGGACAATGTTCTCCAGCATCACAATCGCGTCGTCCACCACAAAGCCCATGGACAAAATCACGCCCATCATGGAGATGTTGTTCAGGCTGAAATCCAACAGATACATCACCGTGAACGTGCCGAGAATCGAAAACGGAAGCGCCATGGCCGGGATCAGCGTGGCGGAAACATTTCGCAGGAACAGGAAAATCACCAGGATGACCAGGGCGAGAGTCGCCACCATAGTGGTCTGGATATCCTGGAATGTTTCCTGAATATTCTTGGCGCGGTCGCCGCGGACAATCAGATGCACGCTGGGCGGAATCAACTTCTCGAACGCCGGCAGCAGCTTCCGGATGTCCGCCACGGTCTGAATGGTGTTGCTGCCCGGCTGGCGCGAAACCGCCAGCATCACAATCTGCTTGCCCTTCGAGCCAAACTGTTCGCCGTACATCAGCGCGGTCTGCTTGTTGTCCTCCACGCTGTCGATGACGTTCGCGATTTCCTCGAGCCGGACGGGAGCGCCATTGCGATAGGCCACCACCATCGGCCGGTAATCGGCGGCGCGCAGCAGTTGGCCATCAGCCTGGATGTTGTAGGCGGTGTGCGGCCCGTACAGCGTCCCGTTGGGAAGATTCACGTTCCACTTCTGGATGGCGTTCTGCACCTCGTTCAGCCCGATGCGCCGCGCCGCCAGCTTGTTGGGATCCATCTGCACGCGCACGGCATACTTGGCCGCGCCGAACACATTCACCTGCGCCACGCCTTCCACCATCGAAATCCGGGACGCAAGCATCATTTCGGCGTATTCGTCCAAGTCCGAAAGGCGCATGGAATCGGATGTGACGGCGATGAAAATAATGTGCGGGTCGCCCGGATTGGATTTGCGGAAGGATGGCGGGGTGGGCATGCCCGCGGGAAGCAAGGGCATCGCCGCCGCGATGGCCGTCTGCACATCCACTGCCGCGCCGTCGATGTCCCGGTCCAGATCGAAGGTCAGGGTGATGCCGGTGGAGCCCTGGCTGCTGTTCGAGATCATCGAGTCGATGCCGGCGATAGTGGTGAACTGCCGCTCCAGAACCGTCGCTACCGACGCCGCCATAGTCTCGGCGTTCGCGCCGGGAAGGCTGGCGTTCACCGAAATTGTCGGAAAGTCCACCTGCGGCAGATCGTTCACCGGCAGCGCCCGATAAGCGATCACGCCGAACATGGCGATGCCTACCATCAGCAGGCTGGTGGCGATAGGACGGCGGATAAAGGTTTCCGATACGTTCACGGGGCTCCAAAAAGCGGGAACTGGTTGAAGATTATCACAACCTGAGGGTCAGAAACTAAGGGTGTCCCGCGCGCTGTCCACGCACCCGCTTGCCCAACTCCGCGATCAATCGCATGGTCTCCTGACGCGCCTCCGCATAGGCCTGCACTCCACAGTTCCCTTTGCGCGCGCATTCGATCACCACCGCTTCGGCGGCGACGAACTCGGCGGACGCCTGCGCCACTTCCGATGCGATGTCGAGCGGAATGTTGCACACGCCATTGGCATCGGCGTGCAGCAGATCGCCCGGCCGCACTTCCATCCCGCCCACCCGCACCGACTGGTGGATCGAGGTGGTGTGGCTATAGCTATGGGAGCAGACCACGCCGTCGCTGAACGCCGCAAAGCCCAGCCGCCGCACTTGATCCAGATCGCGCGCCGGGCCGCTGGTGATTATACCCAGCGCACCAAAGCACTGGTAGCTGGCGCACATTATTTCGCCGAATGTCGCGCCCACCGGCGGATCGTCCAGGTCCTGAAACACCACGATCGCCGGGCCTGCGAGGTCGGCAAAGCGAGCCACTTGCTCGTCGAGCGTGCTGTACACTTCGCCCTCGGTGCGCGCGTATGCCGTGCGCATAGTTGCTGTAGATGCGTATCCCACGATCGGCGGCATCTCCGGAAAACACGCGCGGATGCGCCCGTCCATGTAACCGGCATTGCGTGGCCGGCACTCAAACAGCTCGATGACGTTCGAAATAGTCGGGGTATCGTATTGCGCCAGCAGCTTGAGATCGGCAGCGGTAGGGGCCATCAGCACCCATTTTCGCAGTTTGCGCATGCCCGGTACCTTATACCCTACCGGCACGCCAACAGGCAAAGCTGGACTACACTACGATCAGCAGTGATCGAAAGGAGGAAATATGCGACAAGTTCTCAAAACACTGGCCGTTGCGATGTTGCCGATGCTGTTCTCCGCATCACCAGCGCCTGCTGCACCGCCCAACAAAGCGTACATCGCGCACGAGGCGCGGCATGAGCTCCTGATGCTGCCGTACTACAACGTCTTCGACAACCTGGCCTTTCGCGTGGACGACGATGGGACCGTCACCCTGCTGGGGCAAGTTACGCGGCCCACTCTGAAAGACGATGCCGGGCGCGTGGTGAAGAAAATTGAAGGCGTCACCCAAGTCAAGAACGAAATCGAAGTGCTGCCTCTTTCGCCCGAGGACGATCGCATCCGGATCGCAACATTTCGCGCTGTCTACGGCGATTCGGCGCTGAACCGCTACGCACACCAGGCCGTGCCCCCGATCCACATCATCGTCAGGAACGGTCACATCACGCTGGAGGGCGTCGTTGCCAATCAAGCCGACAAGAATCTGGCGGGGATACGGGCGAACTCGGTGCCGGGCGCGTTCGCAGTGGTCAACAATCTGCGCGTGGAGGAATAGCGCGAACCGGTACAATATAGATCTTGAGCGAAAAACCAGCCAGACCGTGGCTCTGGATCTATCCTTCGGCTGGCGTGATGATGGTGGTCGCTCTCGGCGTGCTGTTCTGGCAGGCAAAGCAATCGCGGCGCGACCAAGGCGCGAAAACGATTACCCGTCCTGCCGAGATTCCAGCAGAACGCTACCAATTGCTGGCGCGTTTCGAACCGCTGCCGCCTTCAACTTCCGCTCAACTGCGGACCGCCATGGATCGCTACCGGCAGCGCGACTACGCAGGCGCAATCAATATCCTTCGTGCGCAGAATTCTACGGAAGCGCATTTCTACCTGGGCATCTGCGATCTGCTTACCAATAACCAAGCGGATGGTATTCGCGAGCTACACTCGGTGATCGACGCTGGCGAGAGTCCATACCTCGAACAATCTTACTTCTACCTGGCCAAGGGACTGCTGGGTGGAGGCGACGTAAACGCCGCGAAGCACGAGTTGGAAGCCGTTGTGGCGATGCATGGTGCGCTGGAAAAACCGGCGCGCGCGCTCCTGGCGCAGATCCAGTAACAACTACTTCGCGGTTCGCGCTGCCGCGCCCTTGATCCACCCCACCGCCGCATCCAGCGCCGGATCCTTACCATCCAGCAGAGCCTGACGGCTCAGCGGCGTTTCCACGTCCGGCGTGACACCCAGCCCCTCCAGCGGTTTGCCGCCTTCGGAGATGTAGTTGGCGATGGCGTATTGAAACCCGTCGCCGTTAGGAAGCTTTTCAAAAACCGACGGCAGCGCGGCAGCGGCCGTGCGCGAGCCGAAAATCCGTGCGCGCCCCAGATCCTTCATCCCGCCGGCGAGAATTTCCGAAGTCGAAGCGGATGTGCCGTCCACTAAGATCGCCACTGGCCCCGCAAAAGTATTGACGCGCGGATTCACCACGAACTTGATAGTGGTGTCCCGCATATACAGCGTGCCCAACCGCTTGTCTTTCTCATCGATGAACCATCCCGCCATGCCCATGGCCATCGCGCCGATGCCACCGGGATTACCGCGCAAGTCGATGACGAAGCCGTCGCAGCTCTTGCACGACTGCACCGCCTCAGCGAACAGATTCATCAGCCGCGCCGGATCGAGAAACATGCTGAAGCGCGCATATCCGATATTGCCCACCTTGGATGACTCAAACCAGACATGCATCGGATAGAGATAGCCGAATTGTGTCAACGTTCCGCGAGGCTTTCCCTGGACGATGTTCTTGGTCACACGTTGGTTCGCGCCATCCAGAAATTCCACGGCGATTGTTTCGCCTGGATTGCCTTCCAACCGGGAAAGAATGGCCCGTCGCGAGATAATGTCGCGCAGCGTGGAGCCGGCGTACGATTCGTTGAGCTTCTTGACCACCGGCTCCAGGTCCGTGTCTCGAATCTTTAGAATCTGCCAGCCGGGCTTCACGCCTTGAGACGCGGCGGAGGAACCCTGGTCAACGGAAGTCACCAATGCTTGCGCGCCAACCACGCGCACGTCAATCCCAGCGGTGATATCGCCCTTGGCATGCGAGCCGCCGTCGACATCGGAGTAGACCTCGGCAGGGACAATGCCGAAGTGTGTCTGATGCAAACGGCCCAGCATGTCGCTCAGCACCGCCCGCGCCGCGTCCATGCTGTCGGCCTTTTCGATTTTCGGACGCAACTCGTCGTGGACCGCCTGCCAATCGAGCCCTCCCGGTTTGGTCTGCCAATGCTTGTCTCGAACCGTGGACCAGACCTTCTCGAATGATTTGATATTGAGCTCCCGCTGTTCGGGCGTGAGCTCGTAGGCCAGCGAAGTCGCCGCGAAAAAGGTGACAGCGAGAAAGCCCATGCCGCGATTAAGGTGTCGCATGTTTTTCCTTCGATAGCTGCTCTAAATAATTCCGCTCGGAGCTGTCGATGAAATCGAGATAGCCTTGCTTGTCGATGAACGGGTTCGGCTTCTCGCCCGCACGGAATCGCGCCAGCTTCGCATCCATATCGTAGTAGACCCCGTGCGCTCCCAGGAACAAATCGCAGGGAAGCGCGCGCAAGATGCGAAACGTTCGTGCGTAATCTTCCACGATCCCCGGATACTTGGCGTTGTGCAGCAGGCGCACACCGGAATTGATGCCGGTCCCACCGACGATCACGACGTTGAGTTTACGGTCGCCTTCTTGAACGGTGGTGGTCCACGTGGTGCAGCCTTTGGTGTGGCCGGGAGTGTGGTGCGCAACCAGCGTAGTGCCGCCAAGTTTCACCGTGTCGCCATCGTGCAGAACGCGGTCCACCTTGCAAGGCTTCCAGGAAATCTCGCCATCGAAGCGGAAATCGCCCTTGCCACCGTTAGAGATGATATCGTCGTCGCCTTGCATCACCAGCACGCGCGCGCCGGTCAATTCCCGCACCAGGAAATCTCCGGCAGAATGATCGTTGTGGGCCTGGCTGGAGAGCAGGAACTTGGTGTCGGCGAATCGGAAGCCGAGCTTCTCGATACTGGCTCGAATCAGCGGCACGCTCTCCTCGTAATCGCTGTTCAGCAGGATGTTGCCCTCGGGCGTGACGAAAAGGAACGACGCCAGAAAATTGGTGCCGACATAGTAGATGTTGCCTGCGATGCGATACGGCTCGATGGGTTTGTTCCAAGCCCCCTCGACGTGGTTATTCTGCGCGAGAAGCGAGGTGGCACAGAACCACACCGTCAGGAATACTGGTGTTGCCTGAAGCCTCATTCCTTGGCGAACACCTTTGCGCCCAGCGCGCCGCCCAGCATCGGCAGTGCCGTCAGCATGATGAACAGCATCAGCAACACCCCGGCGATCGAAGCCGCGAACGTTGCAGGATCTTGGAGGATCTTGGTCACCGCATCGATCTGATCGCTCTTCAGATGCATGAACGGTCCCTGGTAATCCCGCAGGCGCTCTATCACCAGTTTTCCTTGCGTCGCAATCACTACGATGCTGAGCGCGAAGAACGCGGCTATGATGGCAAACGAAAAGACGCCGGTGATCCAACCCATCCGTGCTCCGCTGCGTACACTGAGCGACTGCCCCGTTAAGCGCGAATAGCTGAACACCGCCAGGAATCCTGTAAGAAACGCGATCACCGAAGGAACGAACGGGATGGGCAGCAGGAACATGAACGGGAGAAACCCCGTCAGCGCCACCAGGAATCCGATCCGGACCGCCACCCGGTTATGAAAGCCGATCTCTGGCTTGGGTGCGATCGCGGCGACAGGCAAAGGCGGAGGCGCGGGCGGAGTTTCAACTTCGAACCCCGGATAGTCGTATTGCGGCTTTCCACACTTGTGGCAGAAGCGGGCGTCAGGCGGCAATTGTACGCCACAAGTACAGAATTCAGGCACGATTTCAGTGTGACATAAGTCGCCCGCAAGGTTCGCCGAGGTCAGTAGGCCTTGGCGATCACTACCCGGCGATCCACCGGCTCGCCCGTGATGATGCACTTGCCAGGGCCGTCGAACTGATCCACCAAGGGGATGTTGCGCACCGTCGCCTTGAATTCCTTGAGGCGGGCATCGCAGGCAGCATCGTCTTTGAGATGGGCCATTACGAATTTGCCGCCTCCTTTTTCAGCGGTCACCTCACGCAGGATGGATTCCACTTCCGCAATGGAATTGCCAAGCACGGTATTGGAGTCCAGGCGCCGCTTCGCGGATTGGTAGAGATCCTGCTGCATTTGGGAGAGCACCACCGGCATCCGCGCGCCGAGTTCGGTTTGAGGCAGAACCTCCTTGACGCCGGTATCGCGGCGCTTGAGCACGATATTGTTTGAAGCCAGATCGCGCGGCCCGAGCTCGAGAACCAGGGGCACCCCGCGGCGCTCCCAGTGGAAGAATTTCGCCCCGGGCGAAGGACCTTCACGATCGTCCAACTTGGCGCCGACGTCGGCAACGATGCGATGCGCCGTTTCCAGCACCAGCCCCTTTTCATCGTCCTTGCGATAGATGGGAACCAGCACCGCTTTGACAGGTGCGAGTTTCGGCGGCAATACCAGTCCCTTGTCGTCGGAATGACTCATGATCAGGCCGCCGATCAAGCGTGTGCTGACGCCCCAACTGGTTTGCCAGACGTAATCGAGCTTCCCTTCCTTTGTCTGGAACTGGACATTGAACGCCTTTCCGAAATTCTGGCCGAGGTCGTGGCTGGTCCCGGCCTGAAGCGCCAGACCGTTCTGCATCATCGCCTCGATGGAATAGCTTCGCAGCGCTCCGGCGAATTTCTCGGCACGCGTCTTCACGCCCTTGATCACCGGCATGGCCAGGATGTCTTCCGCCACTTCGGCGTAGATATCCAGGATGCGCAGGACCTCTTCGACAGCTTCATCGTGCGTGGCGTGCGCGGTGTGGCCTTCCTGCCAAAGAAATTCGGTGGTGCGCAGGAACATGCGCGTGCGTAGTTCCCAGCGGATGATATTGGCCCATTGGTTCACCAGCATCGGCAGATCGCGCCAGCTATGAATCCACTTGGAGAAGAAGTAACCGATGATGGTTTCCGACGTCGGCCGGATGACGTAGGGTTCTTCCAGTTCCTTGCCGCCCGCGTGCGTCACCACGGCGAGTTCGGGCGAGAACCCTTCCACGTGTTCCGCTTCCCTTTCGAGAAAACTCTTCGGAATCAGGAGCGGGAAGTAGACGTTCTGATGGTTGGTCGCTTTGAAGCGGGTATCCAGCTCGCGCTGCAACAGCTCCCAGACCGCATAGCCATTGGCTTTGATGACCATGCAGCCCTTCACAATTTCGGCGGGCTCGGCCATGTCGCCCTGAAGGACGACGTCCTGGTACCAGGCGGCGAAGTCTTTGGTGCGGGGAGTGATGGGGGATTCGGCCATGGGGAATCTTCAGGGTACAGAATCCAGGAGCCAGCGCGCAGCCCCCCGAGGATCATCAGCCTGTGGGGCAGGTTGCCAACCTGCGCACGATTGTTAATCGCGCTTCGCCAAGCGGGTTGCCAATCCGCTGCACGGTTATCAACCTGCCCCACAGTCCGGCTGATCGATAGTGGGGGGCAACCGGCCTGGAAACGGGGCACACTGTACTTATGGCTGATCGGGAGACTAACCGTGTGGAGGCGTTTAGCGATGGCGTGTTTGCGATCGCGATTACGCTGCTGATTCTGGAGATTCATGTTCCACGGCTTGCGGAGGGCGCGGAGAACGATGCACTGTTCGCCGCCACCAAGGCGCTTTGGCCGTCGTTTCTCGCTTTTTTGCTGAGCTTCTTCGCGATCCTTATCATGTGGGTGAGCCACCACGAGCTGATGCGGCTCGCGCGGCGTGTGGATTATTCGCTGCTGTTTGCCAACGGATTCCTGCTGCTGATGGTCACGTTTGTTCCGTTTCCGACGGCGGTGCTGGCGCAGTATTTGGGGGCAAAGGCGGGGAATGGCGCGGTTGTGTTGTATTGTCTTAGCTTTTTTGTTATTGCCATAGCATTTATCCTGTTGTTTACCGCGATTGCACGCAAGCGACGCCTGGTGCGTCCCGACGTTAGCGACGCGGCCCTCACCAGAGTATGGAAGGCTTACTGGTTTGGTCCAATTGCCTACGGAGGCGCGACAGCGGCCGCATGGTGGAGCGCGGCGGCGGGGCTCGGCATTTGCTTGGCACTTTGGCTGTTTTGGGTTCGCCTGTGCTACCAGTCCGAACGCGAGTGATTTTCTTGCAAACTTTCGCGTTCGCTGGTGCGTAACCTTATCGCGGTGGGGCAGTATCTCACCGGAGAGGGCCTATGTCCATTTTTTCCGACCTGCGTATCACTTGCCGCACGCTGGCGAAGAGCCCGGCTTTCAGCCTCACCGCGATCGCCGCTCTCGCTCTTGGTATCGGCGCCAACACCGCCATCTTCAGCGTCGTCAATGAAGTCCTGCTGAATCCCTCGGGCGCTGTCAATCCCGGTCGGATTGCCGCCCTCCGCGTGAAATACGACAAGCTGGCGTTGCGAAGCATTTCCGTTTCGGCGCCCGACTTCGACGACACGCACAAGAGTACGCAGTTGTTCGAGTCCGGCGCGATCCAGCAGCCAGGCAACTTCAACTACACGGGATCTGGCGTGCCGGAGCGGCTGCAAGGCGCAACGGTATCGCTGCAATGGTTCGATGTGTTCGGCGCGAAGCCGAGGCTGGGCCGCGTGTTCCAGCCGGAAGAGGACAAGCCCAACGCGAACCAAGTGGTGGTGCTCTCCTTCGCCGCATGGAAGCGGCTATTCGGGCAGGACTCGGGAGTGCTGGGCCGTACAATCGAGTTGAACCAGACGCCGTACAAAATCGTCGGCGTGATGGGGCCGGAGTTCAGTTGGCCGGCGAATACGGATCTATGGATTCCACTGGGGCTCCCCGACAACGCCTTCAACAGTGGGAATCGCTTCAACGAAAGTTACAACGCCGTAGTGCGTTTGAAGCCGGGAGTCAAGTTTGAACAGGCGGCCGCCTGGATGCAAGTTTTGAACGACCGGGTGCGGAACGATGGCACCCGATTCGGCGGTTACGCGAAGGACTCCCTGTGGGGCATGTTTCTGGTGCCGTTCACCGATTTCATCGCGGGCGATACCAAAACGCCGATGCTGGTGCTGCTGGCCGCCGTTGGTTTTGTGCTGCTGATTGCGTGCTCCAACATCGCGGGTCTGATGCTGGCGCGCGCGTCGGGACGCAGCCGGGAGATCGCGGTACGGGCGGCGCTGGGCGCCAGCCGTTGGGACCTGATCCGGCAGACACTCGCGGAGAGCCTGGTGCTCTCGCTAGCCGGCGCGGTGGTGGGATTGATGCTGGCCTTCGCGGGCGCTCGTGGGCTGATTTTACTTGCGCCCGAAAACGGCTTGGTGACTTTGGACGTGCGCATCGATACCACGGTGATGGCCTTCACCGCGCTGGCGGCGATCATAGCGGGCATTCTCTTCGGGATCGCGCCGGCGTGGCAGATTTCCCGGCTCGATCGTTTCGAGGCGCTCAAGGAAGGCGGCCGTTCGGGCACTGCGGGGTTGTCGCGGCAACGGGTGCGCGCCGGATTGGTGATCGGTGAAGTGGCGCTGGCGCTGGTGCTGCTGGTTGGCGCGGGCTTGTTCCTGCGCAGCCTGGCGTCGCTCCAGGAAGTGAATCCAGGATTCCAGGCGAACGGCGTGATCACCGGTTTCGTGGCGCTGCCGCCGGTGCAGTTCAAGGATCCAGCGAAACAGATCGCGTTCTATCGCAGCGTGCTGGACCGCCTGGCGAGTCTGCCGGGAGTGAGCACTGTCGCTTCCGTGCTGCCCGCCCCGTTCAGCGGTCAGGGCGGTTCCGCGTCGTTCGGGATCGAGGGCCGCCCGTCGCCTCCCGGCGATCCAGGCCCGCACGGCGATATCGGCTATGTCAGCCCCAGCTACTTCTCGGCGCTGAAAATCCCGATCCGCAGCGGGCGCGTGTTCACGGATCAGGACCAGCAGAACACAGCTTCAGTGGCCGTGATCGATGAAACGCTGGCCAGACAGTACTGGCCAAATGAAGACCCCGTCGGCAAGCATATGCGGCTGGGACGAAACGCGCCATGGGCCACAATCGTCGGCGTAGTAGGTCACACCAAGCAATCGGACTTGGCCGGTGACGTGGTGAAGGGCAAGTATTATTTCTCGATTTATCAACAGCCGATTCCGTTCTCCAGTTTCGTGGCGCGCACCGGAGTTGATCCGGTCCGGCTGGCAGGCGCGATGAAAGAAGCAGTGCGCGGAGTGGATCCGACGCTGGCCGTCTCGCAGATCAAGGTGCTGTCGGATATGGTCTCGGCGTCGCTTGCGTCGCGCCGTTTTGTTGTGACGCTGCTGGGGATCTTCGCCGGAATGGCGCTGCTGATGGCGGTGATCGGCTTGTATGGCGTGATCAGCTACTCGGTGACCCAACGGACGCAGGAGCTCGGCATCCGCATGGCGCTGGGCGCGCAACAGCGCGAGGTGCTGGGCTTGGTAATCGGCCAAGGCATGCTACTGGCGGGGATTGGAGCGGTGATTGGCCTCGCGGCCTCGATGGCGTTCAGCCGGATGCTGAAGAACCAGCTATTCCAGGTGAGCGCGTTCGATCCGCTGACATTCGGCGTGACAGCGTTGGTGTTGATCGCCGCCGCGCTCGCGGCCTGTTACATTCCAGCGCGGCGGGCGACGCGCGTCGACCCGATGGATGCGCTGAGGTATGAGTGACGACACGGAGTCCAGGAGCCAGCGCGCCGCCGTCCCAAGAACCGGAGCGGTTGCGCGAGACAGAAACTGGTTGCGCCGGCTACCGATCCTCAGCCTGTAGGGCAGGTTGCCAACCTGCGCGCGATTGTTAATCGCGCTTCGCCAACCAGGTTGCCAACCCGCCGCTGCAGCTTATCAACTGTTGGCAACGTGTGCCTGGAGTTTCTACATTTCTAACACGCACAGACTAACGCCCGTCCTACGGAGACTTGTCAATGGCGGCACATGCTTTTAGCTTGTGCGTGTGCCGTCCATGGCCGCCGATGAAAAAAACAAATGATTTATCGGCGTTCATTGGCGTTCATCTGCGGCCAAAGTTGTTTTTCAGTATCGCCTTTAGCTTGTGCAAACACACACTTAGCGCTCCATTATTCGTAACGCAGCGCGTTGAGTGGATCGATCAAGGTCGCACGGCGTGCCGGTATATAGCTGGCTGCTGCCGCTACTGAGCTCAGCAGCGCCACGACAGCCAGAATCGTGAGCGGGTCTGCGGCGTTCACGCCGAAGAGCATACTGCCCAGTATCCGGCCCAGCGCCAGGCTCGCCAGAACGCCCGCTGCCAATCCTGTGGCCACGGGCAGCAAGGCTTGGCGAAGGACCATTCCGCGGATTGCGCCCGGACGTGCGCCCAACGCCATGCGGATGCCCATTTCGTTGGATCGTTGCGCCACCGAATAGGAAACGACGCCGTAGATTCCCAGGCACGCCAGCAGCATGGCCACTGCCGCGAAGAGCAGTACCAGAGTCATCTGAAAGCGCCGCTGTGCCACCGAACCTGAGACGATTTCGTTCATAGTTTGGAACGCCGGCACTGGCAACTCCGGATCCACTTGTCGAATCACCCCGCGTATTGCCGCCGCTGCCGCTCGTGGATCGATGGCCGTCTTCGCCACCAGCGACGCCTGGCCGAAATTGCGCTGCCAGTAAGGTAGGTAAACGGTGAGTGCCGGATTCTTGCTCAGGCTCGCACCGCGGACATCGCCGACCACGCCGGCCACGGTCATCAGCGGCGCGCTGTCGTCGCCGATCCGAAAGCGTTTGTCGATGGGGCTCTGGCCCGGCCACAGGCGTTCAGCCGTTTGAGCGGATACGAGCCCGATCTGGCGTTCACGGTCGGACTCGGTGAAGATACGGCCTGCCCGAAGCGGGATTGCCATCGTCCTGAAATAGTCGGGATTCACCTGGCGGACATCGGCGAGAGGGCGCTCCATGAGCGGAAGCTTCGACCCTTCCAGGCCGACCAGATTGTTGGAACCTTCGCCGCCGAGCGGCAACATGTTGGACACGCCCGCGGAGGTGATGCCCGGCAACGCTTGCACGCGATCGAGCACTGATTGCAGAAATGCCGCACGCTTGTCGCGGCTGGGGTAACGGCTGCCTGGAAGATTCAGCGTGACCGTGACCACCCGTTCGGCCTCGAAACCGCGATCGACACTAAGCAGCTTGACGAAGCTGTGCAGCAGCAGCCCGCCTGCAATGAGACAGAGCGCGCTCAATCCGGCTTCCAGCGCCACCAGAAGCGCGCGCAGCCGCCCGGTGGATCGGCCTGCACTCATGCTTCTCGATCCGGTTCTCATGGCTTCCTGCGGATCGGCTTGGCCAAATCGCCAGGCCGGAAGGAAGCCGAAAAGAAGGCCTGCCAAAACAGTGATGCCGAGAGTAAACAACATCACTCGCGCGTCCACGTGGACTTCATCGATACGAGGCAGATCGACGGGAGCATTGGCCACGATCAATCGCACAGCGGCGTACGCAATGCCGATGCCAAAGACGCCGCCGAGGCCGGAGAGGACCAGACTTTCGGCCAACATCTGGCGAACCAGCCGGCCGCTGTTTGCACCCAGCGCGGAACGTATCCCGATTTCGCGGCGGCGCGAGGTGGCGCGCGCCAAAAGCAGGTTGGTGATGTTGACGCACCCGATCAACAAAACCGCGCCGACCGCGGCGAGCATCAGCTCCAGGCCGCTTCTCGATTTACCGGTGATTTGTTCCTGCAGGGGCACCAAGGCCGCGCGAAGCTCGATCTTCTCCGGCGCCTGGCTCGCCGATTGCGCTTGCACCACGTTCAGCTCGGAGATCGCCTGTTGCAGTCCAACGCCGGGCCGCAATCGTCCAATCGCGGCGTAGTTGAAATCGCCCAGTGGTTGAAGCTCGCTGTCCCGCACAGCGAAGGGCGTCCATAGTTCTGGCCGCTCTTCGGCCACCGGCATGGCAAACAATTGGCTCATCTTCGGAAAGTGAAAACCGGCGGGAAGCACTCCGGCGACCTCATAGGGCTGGCCGTTCAGCACAATCTTGCGGCCGATCACTCCGGGATCGGCGGCGAAGAGGCGGCGCCACAGTTCATCATTCAGCAGGACCACGCGGTCTCGGCCAAGCTGGTCCTCAGCCTCGGTGAGGAGCCGGCCGATTTGCGGCCGAACGCCAAGCATCTCGAACAAAGCCGGAGACACGCGCGCCCCATGGATGCGCTCCGGTTCGCCTGTCCCCGTCAGGTTGAATGTCGTGCTTCCCAGCAGTGCGAACCGATCGAACGAGTGCGCGCTCTTGCGCCACTCGCGGAAGTGCATGGCGTTCACCGGCAGCAACGGCGCGATGTGGCTGAACTTCGGAACCACTTCGTGAATGGACACCAGACGATCGGCGTCCGGGTAAGCAAGGGGTCGCAGAATCACGCCGTCGACCACGCTGAAGATTGCGGTATTGGCTCCGATGCCGAGGGCCAACGTGGCAATGGCAATCGCGCTGAATCCGGGGTTCTTCCACAACATTCGGAAAGCGAATCGGAGGTCGCTCGAAAGGGGCATAAGGTTAGAGACGAAGCCGCGCTCCGTTTGTTCCGTGCTGCTGGAGCAAGGCGCGACACGCTACAAGGTGATCGGACATTATACGGTGGGTGGAACCGGCTTCGATTACGTCGGTTGTTGGTGAATACACGCTTGGTCTTCGGATCGTAATACCGTCGAGGCCCATGCCGACCTCGATCCCGGATCGCACCATGTCACCGCGCTCGATGCTGCGGCCTGCGAAGTAGTGGGCACGGTGAAACTGGAAGGCGATGGCGAGCAGGCGGTGATCGGAAAGGACGGTCTAGCGGCCTACTCGGACCCTGAAACCGGGATCGTTTGGGCTGGTGATGGTCGGAGAGAAACTGCCGCCTGGGAGAATTACTGGTCGAATATCTTTTGCCCGGAGTGTTAGAATCCGGCGTAACGTGCATCTAACTGAGGTGAAGCTGCTCGCCACCCGGTTTGGTTTGTTGACGCTGATCGCGGCGCCCGTATTTGGTACGTCGATCTTTTATTCCACCAACGGCGCCACCACGCCGACCTTCACTGCCGGCAATAGCTGGACCGCCTCGTCGGTAATTGCCGGGAGCGTTGTCAGTGTGGAGATGCAATTCGTGTCGGGGCTGAGTGGAGCCGTCGCGTCCATCGTCGCCCCGTTAAGTGGGGATGTAAGCAACGCCACCTTCGTATTGCGGACCGATCTGTCCGGCGCGGCGGGAACTATTATCGACACTTTCACTTTCAGCGGGATTACCGGCAGCATCCAACTGCTCACCGCGTCCTCCATGAACAACGCTGCGCTCACGTCGGGCACCACCTATTGGCTGGAGGCGTTGGCGCCGACGCCTGCGGTGACCACGCAGTCCGTGAGTTGGTACTACAGCGCCACGCCCACGGTGACCGGAAATGTGGAAGTAGAGAATCCCGTGCCCGGAGTGTCGACGGGACAAACAATTTCTGCATTTGCAGTGCTAGGTGCGGATGTGCCGGAGCCAGCGACACTCGGCACGGCGGCGCTGGCTTTCACTCTTCTTGTTCTCCTCTATCGCCGACAGCTCGCCCGATTCGCCCGGCGGGGCGACTAGCGGAGCGGAGGTTTTGTCTCTAAATTACTTCTTGGCCGGCGGCTTGTTGGGCAATTTCTTGACCCACTTCTCAACAGCGTCAAGTTGTTTCTTAATCGACTTGAGCTGTTTGAGCGCCTGCTGTTTTCCCGTTACTTGCGCTGCCGGCGGATTGGGATCCGGCGTGGGAGGAACTATCGTACCGTCATCATCATCGGCTTTTGCCATGGTTTTCTCCTCGGTCTGGGGTTGACTACTCTTGATTCTTCGTTAGTCTGTCAAAAAGAGGGTCGCGGCGCAAGTTTGCCAGTTCGGGTTCTCGATTCATTTCGGCCAGCGAAAAACCAGCTCGCAGCGCTTCGGCCAGCCCCTTGAGCGCCGATTGACGGTGATGAGCGATCTCTTGAATCAGCGCTGCGTTATAGATTAAGCGCGCATCCGCCGGCGCCATCGCACGTGCCCTGCGAATATCTTCGTTGGCCTGCTTCAGGTTCCCGATTTTCGCGCAATAGAGCGCGCGGCACCCCAAAGCAAGGGCGTCCTTCGGATTGGTGATCAGCGCCCGATCGGCGTTTTCGATGGCGCGTTGAAACATACCGGGCGCTTTTTGCGCAAGTTCCGGCACTTGCTGGTAAGCTTCCGCCAGGTTCCCGGCAACCGCGTAGGAATTGGGGCCAATGGCCAGCGCCTTTTCGTCGGTCTCGGCGGACTCCCGGTAGCGGCCCTGGGCTAGATAAACTTCCGCCAAGCCAAGGTAGCCGCCGAACGAAGGGCCGGCTTTAAGATCGATCGATTTGTTAAACTCGCTCGCCGCCTGATCGTACTTGCCGAGCGCCAGATGCAGCGCGCCCAGGTTATACCAGGCGACGTAATTATCAGGAGTAAGTTCGACCACGCGTTGAAACGGCGGTTCCGCGTCGGTGTAGCGGCTTTGCTCGTAATAAAAGACTCCGAGCATGGTGTGCGACAGCCAGTCGCCCGGACGGAGCTGAATCGCTTCGCGATAGACTCTTTCCGCTTCTTTCGGTTTGCCGCTGCGTTGATAGACATCGGCCAACCCCCGGTGAGCTTCCACACTGATCGGGTCGAGATCCAAGGCCGCCTGATATTCGCGTATCGCGTCGGCATGACGGCCGGTGTAGGCGTAGGCTTTGGCCAGATTGGTGTGCGCGGCCGGTACCTGTTTATCCAGTTCGATCGCACGCAGACCCAACTCCTGTGCTTCCTCCAGCCACTTCGGATCGCGATCCGTTCCGTATTTCCACCACTTGGCTTCGCTCAACGCAGCGAAGGCTACGGCGTAACGCGGGTCCTGGCCGACGGCTTTCATCAAGAGATCGATGGAGTGATCCAGGTTGCCCGGTTTGTCGTAACGATCCAGGTAGCCACGAGCCTGGAGATAAAGATCGTAGGCGCTTGCATTGGATGTCTTGCCGGCCGAGAGCAACTGCACCGCCTTGGGCTGTAACTGGAGTTCGAGCACGTCGGCCACCTCGCGCACCACTTGATCCTGCAGGTTATTGAGTTCATCCAAACTGGCGACAATGGACCGGGCGTCGATCTGGGTTCCAGACTTGGTGTCCACCAGATTGGCATGCAGGCGGATGGTGCCCTCGGTGCGCTGCACGCTGCCCGTGATCACCAGGTTGACGTTAAAGGCGCGGCGCGCATCGGCGGCGCTACGAATGTTCTGCTTGCGCACTTCGCTGGCGGGAACCACCAGCAGCGAGCCATGGAAGTGCTCCAGTTCAGTGAGCGAACTGGTGAGGGTTTCCGCCAGACCCTCGCAAAACGCGCCGTTGGCAGGGTCGCCGCCGATATTCTCGAATTGCAGTACTGCAATGTGTTTTCTCGATGGAACCGTCAATCCGGTAAGACGGCGCAGTTTCGGCGCGAAGGCGACAGCCAGGATCGCCAGCAGGGCGCAGACCGCCAGCAGCCACACGATGGGGCGGCGAACCATTGGCTTCGACGCGTAGGCCGGGATTCGGTGGGAAGCAAGGCTGCCGGTCGGCCCCTCGATCTCGCGTTGGACTGCCCGCAGATCGAGCGCCAGGTCGCCGGCGCTTTGATAGCGCTTCTTCGGATTTTTTTCCAACAGATGCCGGACGATGGCGAGCAGGCTTTCCGGCGCATCGGGCCGGAGCTTGGCGAGCGACGGCGGGTCGGCCTTCACGATCTGCCGCACCAGTGAGGCTTCATCCGGCGCGTGGAACGGGCAATGCGAAGCGGCCATCTCGAACAGGACGGCGCCCGCCGAAAAGAGATCCGAGCGGTGATCGGTCTCTACGCCGCGAGCCTGCTCCGGCGACATGTAGGGCACGGTGCCCATGCGCGCGCCGCCTTTGGTGAGGTCGGGGCCGGTGAGGAATTTCGACAGCCCGAAGTCGGTGATCTTCATTATGCCGTCGGCGTTGAACATCAGATTGCCCGGCTTGATGTCGCGATGCAGCACCTGGCGCTGATGGGCGTGCGCCAAGCCCTCGGCCAGTTGCAGCGACAAATCCACCACTTGGGCGATCGACAGCTTGCGGCTGTTTTCGCGCAACTCCATCAGCCGGGAGCGCAGCGTACCTCCCGGCAGATACTCGAGTACCAGGAACGCATCCCCGTCCGATTCATCGGCCTCATAGACGATGGCGATGTTGGGGTGATTGAGCGCGGAGATGGCCCGCGCTTCCTGCTCGAAGCGGACGCGGGCGGTCGTCGAATCGAGTAGGTTGCCGGCCAGAAATTTGAGCGCAACAATGCGCTCAAGCTTGGTGTCGCGGGCTTTGTAGACAACGCCCATCCCGCCCGCGCCGAGCTTCTCCAGAATCTCGTAGTGGGAAACTGTCCGTCCGATCACAGGCGCTCTTTTCTGCTCCCCGCACTTGGTTTATCCATTCATAATAGATGAAATGGTGTGGAGCACGCGCCTTCTCGCGCTGCTGTGGACGGTTGCCGTCTGCGCCGACTCGTTGCCGGATGCGCTCGCCGAGGCTCACCGGTTGTTGCGGAAGGACCAGGTAGCGGCCGCTGCGGCGCTCATGAGAGATATCGCCCGGACCGGGGAGTCCGCGGCGGTTCTGGAAGTGCTCGGCGAGATTCATTTTCGTCAAGGCGACGTTGCGGCAGCGCAGGTGGATTTCGAGAAATCGGCCGCGTTGGATGCAAACATGGCGCGCGCCTGGTGGGGACTGGGCCGTGTATCCGATTGCAACTCCCTCCACCATACGGCGGAGAATTACTATCGTCAGGCCTACGATCTGGCTCCCGACGATCCCGATATCGCGATGAGTCATGCTCATTTCCTGAAGGGCCGGGAACGAATCGCAGCGTTGCAGCGATATCTCGAGCTCGCGGTGAATTACGCCGAACCAGAGCGATTGGAAGATGTCCGCAAGGACATCGCCATACGGGAACAGGTTGGAGATCGCGAGTTGAATCGTCTCACCAGCCCCTACCAACGAACGGCGATTCCCCTCGGCATCCTCCCGAGCGACGGCGGGAACGTTCGAGGCTTCGGGCTAATGGTCTCCATCAACGGAGGCCGGCCGCTCAACTTGCTGCTCGATACCGGTGCAAGCGGAATCCTTCTGCGCTCGAAGGCTGCGCGCAAAGTCGGCGCAACCGAACTGGCGGAAACTTCGGTACGTGGAATCGGCGATGAGGGCGGCCGGTCGCATGGCGCGATTGCGCGGGAAGTGCGAATCGGCGGCGCCGTGTTCGCGGATTATCTGCTCGATGTCGCCGGCCGGAAGTCGATTTACGGTGAAGATGGCATCATCGGCACGGATGTGTTCGCCGAGTTCCTGGTGACGCTTGATTTTCGTCAACGAAAGCTCGTTCTCGACCCTCTGCCCGGAGGACGTCCGGTGCGCCAGCGAACCTATGATCGAGCCGCTCTTCCGGCGCTGAAAGACTTCACTCCCGTGTTTCGTGTGGACCACCTTTTGCTTGTCGAAACCACAATTGCCGAGACCAAGCCGGTCCTGTTCATCCTGGATACGGGTGCTTCCAGCACCATGATTTCCACTCAAGCGGCATTTCGGGCCACCAAGGTGCACCTGGATAGCGGTACTCGCTTGCGTGGTGTCTCCGGCAACGTTCAGAAGGTCTGGCGCACCGACGACTTCGTCATGCAGTTTGCCGGTTTTCACCAAAAAAACCGGAACACCATTGCGCTGGATCTGGAGCAGTTGAGCAAGGACGCCGGCATCGAATTGTCCGGCTTGCTCGGTTTGCCGTTGCTTCGGGCGTTCATTCTTTCGCTCGATTATCGCGACGGCCTGGTGAAGTTCCAATACGCTGTGCCCTGAGCGGGACTGTGGCACAATTGCCAACATGAGGCGTTTCGTTTGCTTGTTCTCATTTGTACTTGTCTCCACGTGGGCTGCTGCTCCGGACGGCAAGGATCTATTCGAGCGGAATTGCGCGATCTGCCACAAGGCAAGCGCCGATAACCGGACGCCATTGCCGGAAGCCCTGAAGCGGCTGCCGAACCAGGCGATTGTAGTGGCGCTGGAAACCGGCTCTATGAAGGCGCAGGGCTCGGCGTTGAGCGCCGTCGAGCGTCAGGCCATTGCGGATTTCCTGGTCCCAAGAATAGTCACTTCAACAGAGCCCGTTCGAGCCAACAATTGCGACGCAGGCGCACCTCCGCTTTCGAATGTCGGCGGCTGGAACGGTTGGAGCGTGGATCTGATCAACAGCCGGATGCAGTCGGTGAAAGATGGCGGCATTCGCGGCGAGGATGTGCCGAAGCTGAAGGTCAAGTGGGCATTCGGATTTCCGAACGCCGGCAGCGTCTTTGGCCAGCCCACCGTCGCGGGCGGACGGCTGTTCTTCGGCAGCGGAAACGGAACAGTTTATTCGCTGGATGCGCGTACTGGTTGCGTCTACTGGACGTTCAAGGCTGTGTCGCAGGTGCGTTCTCCGGTGACGGTGGCGCAGTCGGGGAAGGGCCAATTCACCGCCTATTTCGGCGATGGCCAAGCCACGGTGTACGCTCTGAACGCGCAAACCGGCGAACTGCTGTGGAAGACCAAAATCGAAGACCACAAACTCGCCGGGATCACCGGCGGACCCAAGATCTACGGCGGGCGCTTGTATGTCGGCGTGCGATCGGGCGGCGAAGAAATGATGGCGGCGAATCCGAAGTACGAGTGCTGCACCTTTCGCGGCAGTCTGGCGGCGCTGGATGCTGCATCGGGCAAGCTGATTTGGAAGACGTACACCATTCCCGATCCACCCACGTCGGCCAAGAAGAATGCTTCGGGAACCAGTATGTATGGGCCATCGGGCGCGGCCATCTGGTCGTCGCCGACCATCGATGTGAAACGCAAGGCCGTCTACGTGGGCACGGGCAATAACTATTCCGATCCGCCGACGCGTTACGCCGACGCCGTGCTGGCCTTCGATCTGGAGACAGGGTCCATGCGCTGGTCGAAACAGATGAATCCGGACGTGTGGAATTTCAGTTGTTCGCAGCCCGGCAAGGCGAGTTGTCCGGAGAATCCGGATCGCGATACCGATATCGGTGCATCGCCGATCTTGCGTTCGCTTGGCGGTGGCAAGGACGTGCTGCTGGTGGGTCAGAAATCGGGTTTCGCCTACGGCATCGACCCGGATCGCCGGGGCGAAATTCTGTGGAAGACAGAAATCGGCAAGGGCGGAGCGCTGGGCGGCATCATGTGGGGCTTGGCGGCCGACGACGAGAAGGTGTATGTTCCGCTGTCGGATATCATGCCGGGCCCGGCCGGCGGAATGTTCGCTTTGAAAATCAAAACCGGTGAGAAGGCGTGGCACACTCCGCCCGCGGAACTGGCGTGCAAAGGCAAGCCGGGCTGCAGCGCGGCCCAGATGGCCCCGGCGACATTGATCCCAGGCGTGGTTTTTTCAGGATCGTTGGACGGGCACCTCCGCGGCTACTCAACCAAAGACGGCAGCGTGATCTGGGATCTGGATACGCTGCACGATTTCGAAACGGTAAACGGAGTGAAAGCGCACGGCGGGTCGTTGAACGCCACTGGGCCGACCATCGCCGGCGGAATGATGTTCGTGAACTCGGGCTACAGCCAGTTAACCGGCATGGCCGGGAATGTGCTGCTGGCCTTGACGGTGGATGGGCGGTAAGACTCAGGCTTGTGAGAACGCCCGCGCCAACTTCTCCCGGATGTACAGCGGCAAAGCCCTGCGGATCACCGATCTCTTGAACTCGGCGTACGGAATCGCACCTGTAGCGTAGCGTGCCAGTAACTCAGCCAACGGCCGATTGCGCGCGGCGGCCCTCACCAGCCGGTTCATGCGGCTCATGTCGGCCAGCAGCAGTCGCTGGATGGTCAGGCTTTTTTCCAGATCCTCGCCGATTTCGTTTTTCCATTCGCGCTCGTAACTCCTTAGTTGAGCCCTGGAAAAATCATTCGACTGGAGAGCTTTGATAGCGGCATGCGCGGCATGCTCTCCACTCACCATCGCGTAATAAATCCCCTCCGCGGTGAAGGCATTCACGAATCCGCCTGCGTCGCCGCACAGCACCACTCGCTCGCCGTAGGTCTCCGGAAGCGGACCGGAGATAGGTATCGGAAAAGCGCGGAAGTTTTCGCGTTTCGATTCGCCGTTCAGCAGTTGCTTCTCCAGCAGTCCATCGACGAAGGACTTGTGATGCGGATAATGTCCGCCTCGAAAGGCCGAGAGGTAGTAATCCAGTTTGCACCCCACGCCGAGGTTTATGTGGCTAGCCTTCGGGAAGACATATCCATAGCCAAAATGCCCCTGGAATCCATAGAAGACATGCATGCGGTCGCGCCCGGGAAGGCCCAACTCGCCGTAAGGCGTCTCCTCCATCATGTCGATCGCGCATTCGTTACGAGCGGCGCCGGTGCGGAGGCCGGAATGCCGGGCGACAATGCTGTTGGCTCCATCGCAGCCCAGCACCAGCTTGGTCTGAATTTCTTCCTGCACACCATCGATGTCGACTGTGACGGCGACGTAACCGGAGTGGAAAGCCACTTTTCGGATGAGCGCCGGCGCGGCGCACTCTACATTCTTTCGGGCGATCGAGTAGAGGAGATTGTCGAACTCATAGCGCCGGATCATCAGGTAGAGCGGCTCTTCCGCCTCATAGTCGAGCGCGTCGCCCGAGGGAGATTCAAAGTAGATCTTCGATACCCAGTTGGTCGGAATGCCCGCCAGAGCGGCCTGCAAGTAAGGAAAGCGCGGGATCACGCGGGCGCTGATTCCGCCGCCACAAGGTTTGTCGCGCGGGAAAGCACTCTTATCCAGCAGGAGCGTGGAGACTCCGGCTTCCCCCAGGACTTTCGCCGCGGTTGCTCCCGCCGGGCCAGCGCCTGCTATGACTACGTCGAACAACTGCTCGCCTATTTCACCGGATTCGCCGGGTGCAAATATCCGGCAAGAAATTGATAAACCTCGCGGCGCGATTCTTTCGCCATCTTGGTGTCGGTGCGATTGAAGTGGTGGCCGCCCGGTGCGTTGTCGTAGATCTTGTATTCAAATTTCTTGCCCGCCGCCTTCAGAGAATCGATCAGATGCTGCACCTCCAGCACGTTCACGTCTTCATCGTTCGTGTTGCTGTGGATCAGCAGCGGCGTCTGCAACTCGGCGGCGTGAGTATACGGAGAGCGGCGCAGATATTCCTTGATGTCCTCCCGCACGGTCTTGCCGATGTGGTACGGCGCTGAGTAGAGCGAGCGATAGCCCTCATTCTCATAACCCATCCGCGCCACCAGGTCGCTCACCGGAACGCCCGCGTAAGCCACCGCGTACGACTGCGGATGTTGGAAAATGTTCATCAGCGTGATCAGCCCGCCATGGCTCCAGCCCACGATACCAACGCGTTTGGGGTCTAGAAAATCGTATTCGCCGAGCATCCACTGCAAGCCGGCGTAGACATCGTCCACCTCGCGCCCGCCGTAGTCGATCTGCTCATAGAAGCCGCGCCCGTATCCGGTGCTTCCGCGGTAGTCGGTGGAGATGATGGAATAACCCTGTTCGACAAACTCGCGGACCAGGTGCGCTTCGCTTGAGTCAAAATTGGCGTGGACCCCGCCGTGCACCATGACGATCAGCGGCTGCTTCTTCGAGCGGTCGAGCTTCTTCGGAATAAATGTGTACGCCCGAATGATCAGCGGATTCGTTGCGCCGGGCGCATTCGGATTAGTGACGTGATGCGGCGGCAGGCTGGTGTACTGCACTTTGTCGACGTCCGCGATGTCGCCGAGTTTCAGGTTCCACATCAAATCGTCGACCGATTTCAGCACCTCGTCCCAGCGGCCTTCGGGTGCGGTGGGACCGCCGGTTGCGGGCCGCGCCTGCGCCGGAACCGCAACGGCCGGCGTGGTGGGACCCTGCTGAGCGACGACCGGCAGTAGCGTGCAAAGAAACACGAATAGCTTATTCATGGGTGCTATCTAGTTTATCTGACCCCGCTCCTTACCGAGCCGCCGTGAAGAAATCGGCAACCGCTTCCTTGATGGTCGTGGCTAGGCTTAGTGTGTCGTCTACTTGCAAGTGTTACCGAGCCGCGACCGTGAGAAGCTGTGAAAGAATCGGCATCCGCTTCCTTAACGGTCGCGGCTCAGTTCAGTATGTCGTTTACTTGGAAGATGTTTCCGAGATGGAATGAGAAGGCCGGTCCCCGGCGGGATGCAATAATGCTCCCAATGGAAGCGCACTGGAAGTGCAGAAGGAGAACCGGCCATGAAGAA
>DASQGY010000274.1:0-13056 GCA_035632375.1 Bryobacteraceae bacterium
GAATTCACCCATGGTCTTCCAGAGCACATCGCGATAGTTCCCTAGAGCCAACTTCACGCCAGCCAGGTCGCGCCTGTACGTAAGCATCAAATCCTGGGAGGGGACGAACGAACCTGAGATCATCGCGCAAACTCCATCAGACAAGGGGGCCCACTTGTACGCCGTTTCCGATGTCTCATATTCATTGCCCACCAAACCATCAAAACAACATACTACTCGTTGTTGCCCCGCGTCATGGCACTTCAAGGCGATACATAAAGTCATGGCTTCAGGTTCACTATAGCGCTGCTTGAGGGGTCGCGGAAGGGGGCGTCTCGGGAGTAAACTAGCTACTGATAGGCGACAATTGCATGACGAAACAATACGCTCTCGCGCTGTTGCTTGCTTCCGTTGGCCTTGTGCAGTCGCAGCCACCAACCCCAACCCCAGGCAAAACCGAGCAGAACGATAAGCATATTGCTAACCCCAAAAAGACAAAATCCGGTACCGACGACAAATCTACCGAGCAACACCCTTTCGGCGTCAATAAGTCTACTTCACCCGTAGCATCCTGGAACGAGCAGGACCCCGGAGCACAAGGCGAAAATCAAACGTCTGCCCCAGGGTGGCTCATTGCCAGCACCATTAGCTCTGCGCTGGCTACGCTCGCGATTGCTTTTCTGGGTTACTTCCAGTGGCGAGCAATGGATCGACAAGCCGAATACATGCGGCATGCGCTCAAAGCGACCAGCAAAGCTGCTGGCGCAGCGAGGGATAGCGCCAAGGCGGTAATGAGCGGTGAACGAGCAAGACTTATGGTCGATCAGGTCACAGCTGACTTCGATCATGTGACTCTAACTTTCACTAATTACGGACGCACCCCCGCGCGACTGACTGAATTTAGATTTGATTTCATTTCCACTTCCGCCGAATCCGTATGGCCAATCGACTACTCTCAAGTCACCGGAGGTTATATACCGCCCATAAATCTCCCCCCACAAAAGTCTACGCCGATCTATGAGGCGAAGCTCAATTTCACGGGACTTGTGACTGACGTTCAGCGGGAGGAGATTTACGCTGGAAAGCTGTTTCTTCATTTCTACGGCATCCTCAGCTATCGAGACATCTTTGGCGAGCAACGACATACGCCTTTCTATCACACCTTTCAGAGGCCGGGATATATTGGGGCCAAGGGTGGCTGGCGCTACTCTGGACCGCCAGAAGCAAACGAGTGCACCTAAAATTAGAACTAAAATCATCCCGCAGACTACTCCAAGAACACTGAACCGGCCTGTCCCCCAAGTTCTACTTGTGCCCTGGTCTGCTTGAGCGAGGCAGGATCCGATTGACCTGCCTCTGAAACCCCGTCAGAATTGACCTCCGCTTGAAGCGTGACGGCTGATTGGCTGGCCTGCGAACCAAACCAAACTGACCCACTACATCCGGCCGCGTAGTACAATCCGGTTTGCTCCTAATAAATTCGGTGAGGTGATCATGTTCGTCCCTTTGACGCCCATTCGCTGTCTGCATCGGGCTGTCGAGCAATTCGGCAAGAGGATCGGCGTAGTATCCGGCGCGAAGCAGTTTACCTACGCGCAATTCGGAGAGCGGGCGGAGCGGCTGGCCACCGCGCTCGGCAAGGAAGGCATCCATCATGGCGACCGGGTCGCCTACCTGAGCTTCAACAATCATCAGTTGCTCGAGGGATATTTCGGCGTGGTGCAGGCGCGCGCCATTGTCATGCCGCTGAACGTGCGCCTTTCGCCGATGGAGCTGACCAATATCCTGAATCACTCCGGCGCGCGCATGCTGCTTTTCGAAAACGATTTCGCGCCGCTGGTGGAGCAGTTGCGGCCGGCCTGCCGCGAGATTGAGCGCTTCGTTACGCTCGATGAGAAAGTGCCCGTCGCCGATCTTACTTACGAAGAGCTGCTGGACAAAGGCCATCCGGAACGCGCCGACATCTTCAGCTACGACGAAAACGCGATCGCCGAGCTGTTCTACACCAGCGGCAGCACCGGTACGCCGAAGGGCGTGATGCTGGGCCATCGCACCTTATACCTGCACGCGCTGGCGGTCTCCGCGCTGTTCAAAGACGTCGAAACACTAGTCGATCTGCACACCATCCCGCTATTCCACGCCAACGGCTGGGGCCGTCCGCAGGCGTCGACGATGATGGGCGTCAAACAGGTGATGGTGCGCCGCTTCGAGCCCATCGGCGTTTTCAAGCTCATCCAGGAACACCACGCCACGGACATGAGCCTGGTTCCAACGATGGCCAATGCTCTGCTGAATGCGCCCGACATCGGCAATTACAATCTATCCAGCATGCGCAACATCACCTTGGGTGGCGCGGCGTCGCAACCCGAGCTGATCGATCGCATGGAGAAGGCGTTCCATTGCGATATTTACGGTGGCTATGGGCTCACCGAAACATCGCCGCTGCTCACCTCGGCGCGCAGCAAGCCAGGATTGGATTACGGATCGGACGCCGAGCGCCACCGCCGCCGCGCCATGGCTGGATGGCCGGTGCCCGGCGTGAAGGTACGCGTCGTGGATCCGAACATGCAGGACGTGCCGCGCGACATGCAGAGCATCGGCGAAGTGGTGGCGGCCGGCGATCACATCATGGAAGGATACTTCCGCGAGCCGGATATCACCGCGTCGGTGATGAGCGGACCATGGTTCCACACCGGCGACATGGCCATTTGGGACGAAGAGGGCTTCATCCACATCGTCGACCGCAAGAAGGAAATCATCATCAGCGGCGGCGAGAATATTTCGTCGCTGGAAGTGGAGAAGGCCATCTTCGCGCATCCGGAAGTGTTCGAATGCGCTGTCGTTGCGGCTCCGGATGAGAAATGGGGCGAGGTTCCCGTGGCGGTGGTGGTGCGCAAACCCGGTTCCACGCTCACCTCCGACGATCTAATGGAGTTTCTCCGCATCCGGCTCGGCAAGTTCAAGCTGCCGCGGATTATCGACTTCAGCGATGAACCCCTGCCCAAGACCGGGACGGGAAAAATCCGTAAGCTGGTATTGCGGGAGAAGTTCTGGGCGGGGAAAGAGAAGCGCGTCCAGGGCTGAGGTTCGCTGTACCCGTATCGCCCGGCCAGTTTTAAGTTCAGTCAGGTGCCAAGGAGCGTCTGATGGTGAACCGCAAGATCACACCGCCGGTTCCTGAGGCAATCGTGTAACTGCAGCGCCAGTTGGATCAGTTTCGCAGCACCCAGCCGCGACGGACAAAGCTGCCGGAGTCGCTGTGGCAGACCGCAGTCGAACTGACCCGGCAACCCGGCATATATCCCGTCGCACATCCATTGCGGGTTTGACTATATGGTGCTGAAGAAGCGGCTGGAGGAATTCCCCATCGTCCGGCGCAAGGCAAGCAAGCCGGCAATCGTCGAACTGATTACGCCGCCGGCGACACCGCCGGAGTGCGTCATCGAGTTGGAGTTCTTGCGGAGCGCGGATCCAGTGGAGGGCAGCGGCGCCGGAGTTGGCGATCTGTTCATGAGTCCGATCCACACCTGCGAGCTGAACAGGCCAACCCCTTCGATGCCGTGGAACTACCGTGAGACATTGGCACGGCTGGCACAACCTGTCACCGCGTAATATGATGTCCTTCCCGGCCGAAAAGGATCGACTGCGGCCATACAGGAGTATCAAACACATGTTTCGCGCCCAGGCTGCGCGTTTTCCACCGGCGACTTCCGTTTGCAGATACGCATGGTGCGAGAATGCGCTGGCAACTGGGACTGGACGGTAGCTCTGGAGGTGAAACCGTAGTGGCGGTAGGCGCTCCCCTTGCGCTTCGACAGGGGATACGCTATGCTCTCCTGTAGAAGTGAAAAGGGAGCATCCATGAACGATCGCATCGAATTGCCGCAAGGCACTCTGGATCTCTTGATCCTACGAACGCTGGCGCTCGAACCGCAGCACGGTTGGGGAATTTCGGAGCGTGTGCAACAGATGTCGAGCGACGTGTTGCGGATTCAACAGGGATCCCTCTACCCGGCGCTACATCGGCTGGAGCGACGAGGATGGATCAAGGCTCACTGGGGCACGTCGGAAAACAACCGCAGCGCCAAATATTATGAGCTCAGCAGGAGCGGGCGACGGCAACTGGCAACCGAAGAGGACTCGTGGCGAAAACTAACGGCTGCCGTGGCCCAGGTGCTGGGCCCAGCCTAGGAGTTTGCCATGCTAGACGATTTGTTACTTCGTGTGCGTTCCCTGTTCCGGAGGGAGACCGTGGAATCCGAAATGGAAGAGGAGTTGCGATTTCATTCCGAACAACAGATCGAGAAGTATCTGAAGACAGGAATGAGCCGGGGCGAAGCTCTGCGGCGAGTGCGCATGGAGTTCGGCGGCCTCGAACAGGTGAAGGAAGATTGCCGCGACGCGCGCGGCGTGTCCCTGATTGAATCGCTGGTGCAGGACCTTCGCTACGGCTGGCGGACGCTGCTCAAATCGCCTGGCTTCGCCGCGGCAGCGCTGTTCACTCTGGCACTCGGGATCGGGGCCAACACCGCGATATTTTCGTTGGTCTACGGCATTCTGCTGAGGCCGCTGCCCTTCCGGGACGTCTCGCGCCTGGTCCTGCTGAACGAGACCGAGCCGCGGGTGGGCGATGTAAGCGTTTCTTATCTGAATTTTCAGGATTGGCGCAAGCAGAGCCGCACCTTTACGGAGATGGCGGCGGTGACCGGCGTGAAATTCAACATGGCCGGCAGCAGTCAACCGGAGAACATCGGCGGCCTGGCCGTTTCGCCGAACTTCCTTTCCATGGTGGGAGTACGGCCGGTGGTGGGCCGCGGATTCACCGCTGAGGAGGAAAAGGCCGGCGCTGCGCCGGTAGTGTTGTTAAGCTACGCGCTCTGGCAGTCGCATTTCGGCGCGGACCGCGGGGCGATCGGACAGACAATTCGCCTGGATAGGCGGACGGTGACAATCGTTGGCGTGCTGCCACCGGACTTTCGCTGGGTGGGGAAGTGCGACGTGGTGGAGCCCATGGGTGTGTGGGCCACGCACAACGACAGCGCCACAGACAGGGGCGACCGCGGCGATCTGTTAGTGGCGGGGCGGCTGGCGGCGGGGGCGCGCATGGACCAAGCCCGCTCGGAAATGGAAGCTATTGCCGCAGACTTGGCTCGCGCCTATCCCGCGACCAACGCCCAGTGCGGCGTCAACCTGCGGCCGCTCCGTGAGGCGTTCTCCGGCGACGTGCGGCCGGCCATGCTGGTGCTGCTGGGAGCGGCGATCTTCGTGCTTCTGGTGGCCTGTGCAAATGTGGCGAACCTGTTCCTGATGCGGGGTGCGGTGCGGGCGAAGGAGATGGCGCTGCGAATCGCCATCGGTGCGAGCCGCGGCCGGATTATCCGCCAGATTCTGACCGAAAGTTTTCTGGTGGCGCTACTGGGCGGGCTGGCGGGAGTGGGCCTGGCGATGGCGGGAATTCCGGCGATCGCGCGTTTGATTCCGCCGGGTACGCTGGCCGGCGCCAGCGTGGGCATGAACGGCGCCGTTCTGCTTTTTTCGGCCGGCCTGGTGGTGCTGTCGATGTTTGTGTCCGGGCTGGCTCCCGCGCTGCATTCGACGGGCAGCAATATTCAATCGGACTTGAAGGAGGGCGGCAAGACGACGAGCGCCGGTGGCCGGAACCGTTGGCGCGGCTTACTGGCCACCAGCGAAGTGGCGCTGGCTCTGGTTCTGCTAGTGGGCGCCGGGCTGATGATGAAAAGCCTGTATCGCCTGCTGTCGGTGGATTCCGGCTTTCGGTCCGAGCACGTGCTGAAGCTGGAGATGGACCTTCGGACCTCGCACTACGACAAGGACCTTGCGGTAATCGCTTTCTGGCAGCAAACGCTGGATGGGGTCCGGGCGTTGCCCGGCGTGGAATCCGCGGCGGTGGGAACCGCGATTCCACTCACCGACGATCATTCGCGCATCGACATTACGGTAGAAGGCACCTTACCGAAGCCGGGCAGCTTTCCGCATCCGGATATCCACGTCGTCAGCGGGGATTATGGGAAGACGCTTAACGTCCGGCTCTTGCGTGGGCGGGAGTTCACAGATTCCGACCACGAGAATTTTCCACGCGTGGCGATGGTAAATGCAAGCGTGGCGCAGCTTCTTTTCTCGGGAACAGACCCAATCGGCAAACGGTTCATTCTGGGCCATCCGGGAACGGACCCGCTGAAGTGGATCACTATCGTGGGAGTGGTTGCGGATACCAAGATGTACGGCCTTGCCAATCCCGCGCGTCTGGAAGTGTATTTCCCGTTCCGCCAGGCGCCATCGAACAAGATGTCGTTGTTGGTGAAATCAGGCCAGGACGTTACCGCGCTGGTCTCCGCCATTCGCGGTATTGTCGCTTCGATCGACAAAGAGCAGCCCATATTTCGCATCGCCACCATGCAGCAAGTGGTCAGCGCCTCAGTTTCCACGCGGCGCATCACGCTCATTCTGCTCGGGCTGTTCAGCGGGTTGGCGCTGGTCCTGGCAGGCTTCGGAATCTACGGCGTGATTTCCTACTCGGTAGCGCAGCGATCGAGAGAGATCGGCATCCGCATGGCCTTGGGCGCGCAGCGCGGCGATGTAATGCGGCTGGTGCTGGCGCAGGGCGGAAAAATCTCGGCTGCGGGCATTGTGTTCGGCAGCGCAGCTTCTCTTGGACTTACCCGTTTGATGGCGAAGCTGCTTTACTCGGTGAGCGCGGCCGATCCTTCGACGTTTGCCGTTGTGGCTCTCGTGCTTGCGCTGATCGCGATGGTGGCGTCCTATATTCCGGCGCGGCGGACTCTGCGGGTGGATCCGCTGATCGCGTTGCGGCAAGAGTGACTGCCGCGCATCATCGACTTTAGGGATCAGCCCCTGCCCAAGACAGGGACGGGGAAAATCCGTAAGCTGGTATTGCGGGAGAAGTCTGGGCGGGGAAAGAGAAGCGCGTCCAGGGCTGAGGTTCGCTGTACCCGGATCGCCCGCCGGTTCGTCAAAGGATAAGATTGAAAGCTGCGTTCCTACTGTTGGCTGCAGGCTCTGTGCTGATCGCGCAAGTGGGCCAATATCCGCCCGGGCAGTATCCTCCGGGTCAGTACCCGCCCGGACGCGATCCCCGGGACAACGGGCCAGGCATGCCCTTTCCCGGCCGCGGGTCGAAGAAGACCACAGAACAGAAGGACGCACCGGCGCCCACGAAGACGTTCAGCGGTGTGATTCGCGTGGTGGAGGACAAATCGTTCGACCTGGAAACCACCGACACCCGCATCCTGACGATTCAGGTCTCGGACAAAACCACCAAGCCGAAGGAACTCAAGACCGGCGACGGTGTGGACGTCGAAACCACGCAAGACATAGACGGCATGTTTCACGCCGTGAGCATCAAGCCTAACGCCCAGGTCGCAAAGAAAATCAACGGCAGCGATCAGCAAGCCGCGCACGAGGAGCGGACTGTAGCGCCGCCCACGATTCTGGTGCGGCCAGATCAGACTCTCGATGAAGGCGACGCCGGTCCGCCGAAATTGAAGCGAGGCGTTCCCAGCGATTATGCGGCCCAGGCGAAGCGCGAGGAAGAGGAACGTGCAGCAGCTCCAGCCACTGCACCGCCGCCCGCTCCGCCCGCGCCAGACATCCCGCCGCCCAAGCCGGCCGATTCCCGCAAGGCATTTATCGAGAAGGCGCGCGGCGTTGCTGCGGCTTATATCGACGGCCTGCCCAATTACGTCTGCCAGGAATTCGCCACTCGCTATTTCAGTGAGACTCGCGTGCCAAGTTGGAACGTCGCGGATGTGGTTTCGGCCGAGGTAGTCTACGAAAACCGCAAGGAAAGTTATCGCAATATCGCCATCAATGGCAAAGCCACCAAGAAGGCACCGGAGGAAACGGGCGCATGGTCCACCGGTGAGTTCGGCACCATCTTGAAGAACCTGTTCGAGCCCGCGACCGACGCGGATTTCCGGTACCGGGAGAGCGACACTATCGCCCATCTGCCCGCTTCTGTCTACAAGTTCGCCGTCACCCGGCCGCGTTCCAATTGGAAGATCTGGACCACGGGCCAGTACATTATTCCCGCGTACAAGGGCTCAGTCTGGCTCGATAAGCAAAACGCGAACGCGCTCCGCATCGAGATGCAGGCCGCGGAGATTCCCGAAGAATTCCCGTTGATCTCAGTGGAGAGCGCCATCGACTACCAGTACATCAGCCTGGGTACGCCGGAGAAATTCCTGCTGCCGGTTCGGGCGGAAGTGTTGAGCTGCGAGCGCGGGTCCAATCGCTGTGAGCGCAACGTGATCGAGTTCCGGAACTATCACAAGTTCACTGGTCAGTCGACCATCAAGTTCAACGAGAAGTAAACTTGTGGCGCACGCACTCGTGCGTGCCGTGTTCACACTTTTGTGAACACAAGCTCGACCGGGCGTCGGCATGAGTGCCGACGCGGCACGCAAAAGTGCGTGCGCTACACTTTACAGGTAGCTCAACCACCAGTCTTTGCGACGCTGTTTCACTCCCGCGTACCAGCGGCACAGCGGATACATCACAATCAGCAACGCGATCCAGGCGGCATAGACTCCAGGCAGATCGACGCCGCCCGGTGGATGGATGCGCCGATACACTGCTGCGCCCGCGTGCGCAAGATAAAGATGAATGACGAAATAGAACAGCGGAGTGCGCCCAAAAACCAGCAGCGGGTTCGCTGCCGAAAGCCGTATCCGCTCCATCAGACCCATGAAGACCAGCGCGGGCCCCAGCGTCATCAGCAGAAATTCGAGCGATGGCGGATATTTTGAGCAGTTCAGAAACGACAGTATGGTAAAGACGGTGGACGATTGTCCGGACCACGGCGCTGGGTCGCCGTAAACGTTGATCGCGCGCACAACCACGAACGCCATCGTTAGAGCGAGCCCCAATTGCACCAGCAGCCGCTGGCGCCTCTTATCATCGAATTGAAACACTCGGCCCAGGCAATAGCCCGCCGCCATCACGCCGATCCAGGGGATCAGAGGATACGCCGCGACGATGGTGACCCCATCGAGCTGAAACGCAGCCTGCTGGTGCAGCACGTTCCACAGTGGTGCGAAGCGCCCAAATTGCTCCGCCTTGACGCTGTCGGCGAGATCGTGAAGCGCGATCATCGCCACGCTCACGGCTGCTATTGCGCTGAAAGGCAGGCGCACCAGCAGCGCGAGCGCGATCATGCTCCAACCCAAGGCCCACAGCACGTTCAAGATCACCGGGTTGTAGGTCTGACGGAACAACAGCGCAAACTGGATTACCGTGAGCTCCAGCACGATCAGCCACAGCCCGCGCGTCCACAAGAATCGCGAGACCTCGCGCGTGGTCCGGCCCCGCGCGAACAGAAAAGCGCCCAGCCCGGCAGTGAACATGAACACCGGCGCACAGAAATGCGTGATCCAGCGGGTGAAGAAGAGCGCGGTGGAGGTGCGGCTCAGATCGGTTGGCAAAAACTGCTGCGCCGCGGAGTGCCAGAAGTCGCGCACATGATCCAGCGCCATGATCATCATGATGGCCCCGCGCAGGATGTCGATGGATTGGACGCGCGTCTGGACGCCTACTCGCTCGGCGCTAGTCACCGTAGCCGACATCTTTATTAGTTTCGCAGATCGGTACAATAACCATCGTGGCCACCCTAACGTTTGCGCAGGCGCGCGTCTGTGTCCTGAACAAGGTGGCTGAGGCCCGCGCGATGCCCGCCGTCGAAGAACTGCCGCTTCTCGAAGCCGCGGGAAGAGTGCTGGGCGAGCGCGTCGCCGCCGATCGCGACTATCCGCCGTTCCCGCGTTCGGCGCGAGATGGATTCGCGGTCCGCGCTGCCGACCTGCCGGGTGAATTGCGCATCATCGGCGAAGTTCGCGCCGGCGAGTCCTATCAAGGCCAAGTGAGCGCGGGTGAGGCGGTGGAGATCATGACCGGCGCTCCGCTGCCGAGCGGCGCCGATTCGGTTGTGATGGTGGAGCATGTCGCCGTCGACAACGGCCGCGTCAATGTGCCCCGAACCCTGACCCCTGGTGAAAACGTAAGCCCACGCGGATGTGAGGCGCGTAGCGACGAAGCTCTGCTCGACCCAGGCCGCCGCCTGGGATTTGCCGAGATCGCGCTACTGGCCTCCATCGGCCGCTCGCAAGTCGCCGTCTTCCGAAAGCCGCGGGTAGCGATCATAGCCACCGGCGACGAGATTGTCGAAGTCGACGAAAAACCGCTCGATTACCAGATCCGTAACTCCAACGCGCAGTCGCTGGCAATTCAAGTTATGCGCGCCGGAGGTTGTCCACACGTACTGCCGATCGCCCGGGATACGTATGACGCAACGCGCGAGCTGGTAGAGCAAGGCCTGCGCGACGATCTGCTGCTGCTCTCCGGCGGTGTCTCGGCAGGCAAGTACGATATCGTGGAGCGAGTCCTGGCCGATCTCGGCGCCGAATTCTTTTTCGACCGCGTGCTGATCCAGCCCGGGCAACCGCTGGTATTCGGCCGCGCACATAACAAGTTCTTCTTCGGACTCCCCGGCAACCCGGCATCCACCATGGTGACCTTCGAAGTTTTCGCGCGCGCGGCGGTTGAGATTCTCGGCGGCCAGACCGATTCGATGTTGCCGATGCTCTCTGCAAAACTGACGCGCGACTTCCGCCAGAAGCCGGGACTGACTCGCTTCCTACCCGCCCGGCTGAGCGAGAATGGATCGGAGGTCGAGCCGGTCCGCTGGCAGGGATCGGGTGACGTTCCGGCGCTGACCCGCGCGAACGCTTTCCTGGTCACCGAACCGGATCGCGAACACTGGGCCGCAGGTGAGTGGATACAGGTGCTCATGAAATGAAAAAGAAGCTCTCGCACTACGACCAATCCGGCGCGGCACGCATGGTGGACGTTTCCGAAAAAGCCCCCACCAAGCGCACCGCTCGGGCCCACGCCTTCGTCAGCATCCGCCCCGAAGTCCTGGCCAAGCTCCCGGATAATCCGAAAGGCAGTCCTCTTGAGATCGCTCGCGTGGCCGGAATCTCCGCAGCCAAGAAAACTTCCGAACTGATCCCGCTCTGCCATCCCCTGATGCTTTCACACGTCGATGTCGAAGTGAATATCGAAGCCGCGGGCGTGCGTATCGTCGCTACCGTCAGCACCACCGGGCCCACCGGCGTCGAAATGGAAGCGCTGACCGCCGCCTCCGTTGCGGCGCTCACCGTTTACGACATGACCAAGGCGCTCGACAAGGGAATCGAGATCCAGAATCTCTATCTGCTCGAAAAAACCGGCGGCAAGAGCGGCGACTTCCGCAGAGCATGATCAACGCCGCCATCGTCACCGTCAGCGACTCCGCCGTTCAGGGCACTCGCCCCGACAGCTCCGGACCGAAGCTGCGCGAGCGCATCGAATCGCTCGGCTGGACTGTCGCCGCCCAAGAGCTTGTTCCGGATGAAGCCGACCAGATCGCGGCCACGCTCCGGCGTCTTGCGGACACAGCGGTAGCATCTGTGATCCTTACCACCGGCGGAACCGGCGTAGCCCTGCGCGACGTGACGCCGGAAGCCACGCGCGCCGTGATCGAGCGCGAAATCCCCGGCATCGGTGAACAAATGCGGGCTGAAGGACGCAAGAATACGCCTTTCGCCGTGCTCTCAAGAGGCTTGGCCGGCACTCGCGGCCGGTCGCTCATCGTCAATCTCCCCGGCTCGCCTAAAGGCGCCCTCGAATCGTTCGACGCCATCGCGAAACTGATTCCCCACATCGTGGATCTACTAGAAGGAAGGACCGGCCACGCGGATGTGCCAAACTGAATGTATGCGCAACGTTCTCATGCTGCTGATATGCGCTGCCGGCTTCGCGCAAACTCCTCCTCCCGTTCAACCTGGAAAACTGGATCCCGCAAAACTGGACAAAGACGTTGTCATCCAGGCGAACGTCAACGTCGTGATCGCACCCACCACGGTGCTGGACCGCCACGGCGACTACGTCAACGGACTGCAGCTCCAGGATTTCGAATTATTCGACAACGGCAAACTGCAGAAGATCACCGCCGACGTGCGCGACGAACCGCTGTCGCTGGTGATCGCAGTCCAGAAGAGCGCTAACCTGAACGACATTCTTCCCAAGCTCCAGAGAATCGGTTCCATGTTGAGCGAATTGGTGGCCGGCCAGGACGGCGAAACCGCGGTGCTCGCGTTCGATCATCGCATCCAGGTGATGCAGGATTTCACCCACGAGACGCAGAAAGTCTCCGAAGCGATGAGGAGCATAAAGGTCGGCAGCACCAATCACGCGGTGAACGATGTGGTGATGGAAGCCATTCGCATTTTGAAGAGGCGTCCACCGGATCGCCGCCGCGTCCTATTGCTAATCGCCGAAAAACGAGACAAGGGAAGCGAAAACCGCCTGCGCGAAGTTCTCACTGAAGCCGAGTTCGCGAACATCGCCATCTATTCGCTGGACATCTCCAGTGTGGTCGCCACCATCACCGGTACGCCGATTCCGCCTCCGCCTCCATCCATCCCCACCACCGCGCAACACATTCCCGCCGGCGGAGCCCTGACGCCCACCACTATCGACCAGAACTACTTAAACGGCAACTACATTCCGGTCTTCGTGGATATTTTCAAGGCGGTGAAGGGCATCTTCGTCGACGACACGCTCGACGTCTTCACGCGATTCACGGGCGGCAAAGAATACTCATTCATCAGCGAGAGAAGTCTGGAGCGGGCGATTCAAGGCATCAGCCAGGAGCTGCACAGCCAGTACCTGCTGAGCTATTCGCCGAACAATCAGAGTGAAGGCGGGTTCCACGAAATCCGCGTGACGGTCAATCGCCCGAACCTCGAAATCCGTACGCGTCCTGGCTACTGGGTAGCTGGACGGCCGGAATAAGCGGGGTCTAGCGGCCCCAAATCAAAACGTACGGAGTACTTACATTGGGCACGTCTAAGGTTATTCCCCAAACCTGCTCCGCACCTATGGATGCCCGGTACTGAGTGGTTCTAGTACGAAGGTGCAAAACATCGCGCGCGAAGAGTAGGGCCAGGCGAAAAGTGGGGACAGCCAGCCTGTTTCCGCGCAGAACAAAGCGTGGACGGC